>JALOAP010000160.1 GCA_023228745.1 Dehalococcoidia bacterium
GCGGCCTTCTCGATTTCCTTGTCGGCCAAAGCGAAGTTGTGAAGGACGACTTGAGGAAGATGTCCGACCTTTTCGGAGAGCATTTTAAAATTCTCCGGCTCCGGCTCAAACGCGAAAACGCGGCCCCTAGTTCCAACCAGGTCCGCGCAAATCCGGGCGAAATACCCTTGATGGGCGCCCGCAATTATGACAGCATCGCCGGGCGTGAGGACCTTCGTGAAGATCCTCACCGTCTCCGGCTCATAGATTTTTTCAAGTTCCGCCATTCTCTTTCTCTTCCTTCAAGTGGCTCCGCTTGTGCCCTTCGAGGGCGATCTGTTTATCAAAAGAGGCGCCGCACCCCGGATAATCGCAGGCCCATTCCTTCTTGGGGTTCATTTGCGCCTTCATCATGTCCATCATCTGGCTTATTTGCTCCTGCAATTTTTCGTTCTGGCGTTCCAGCGCCGCGACTCTCTCGTCGCTTTCCAGCTTTTCGACGTTCTTGGTGGCGTAGGGCTGCATCAGATCGATGCCCATTTCCTTCGCGTAGCGCTTCATGAGCTCGCTGGGCGGCAGGTAGCCAAGCTGCATGTGCTTGCGCGCCTCGTTGCGGACGTTAAAGTTAGTCACCTGCGCGATCTTGAATTCGCGGTTGCGCTCGCGCCCCTGCGCGGCTACCTTCTCTTCGTCGGCGCCGTAAGACAGGTCGCACAGGCCCCGCGGCCCAAAGGCGTTGAGCAGATGGTTGGCCGCGTGGTCCATGATCTTCATCTTCTGGCCCGCTTGGAGCGTGAACGACACGCCGGCATACTGCATGTCGAAGTCTTCGTTCGTGGGATTGAAGATGACCTTCCCCAAATCCGGAATGACGAAATTCAATGCGTTTTCTTTAGCCATGGTCTTTCTCCTTCAAGTTTATTCGCCAGGGGCAAGGGTCACTTGCACATGACGTTAAAAGCTTCTTCGATGACTTCCTGCGTATCGGGGATGTACTCCTCGATCGTGCGGCCGGGCTTGAACTTCCCGATCTGCCAACCCGCCATCTGCCAGCCCAGCATCGACGTAGGCGTGACGGTGTAGTCGTCGTCTATGATTTTTTTGAACAGCGCTTTCGCCTTGTAAAACTGCGTGCCATGCCGGAAAGGAAGAATCCTGTCCGGATGCTTGCAGGAAGGAATCAGGATGATGTTATTGTCGAAGGCGCCGGCGATATGCACAGGGACGGAATCATTCGTGATCAAAAGAGGCGCATGGGCAATGAGGGCGATCAATCCCTTCAGGGAGATCTTGTCCCGAAAATCGGCGTCGACTTCGCAGTCAACGGGAACATAACCGTGTTGCTCGTTGACTTCCTTGCCGATCAGGCCGACCTTCAGGCCGAGTCCTCTGATGCCCGCAATGACATCCTCCCACCACTTCTTAGGAAACGTCTTGGTTTCCCATCCGCGCCCCGGATGAATCAATACGAGCGAATCTATGCCCGTGTAGACCGCCCGCGCTTCATCCAACGCCTCCGAAGAGTAATGCAGGTGAATCTCTTTCTGTTCCACGGTGAGCTGGCGCCCCATGATCGCCATGGAAATCCAATCGACGGGGTGAGCCAGGGAGTGCGGGACGATCTTGCCGAACTGGTCGTGCGACGTGAAATGAGTGTTGAATTCAAGGATGGCGTCGAATTCCTTATCGGGGTACTTGTCGCCCAGCCAGATGCCGGGAATGTGATCGTAAAGCTCGGGATTGCGCGTCATGACGTAGATGTCCGCGTCGGGGTAGCCCACTTCACGCACGAAGCGCAAAACGGGCTCCGCACAAATCACATCGCCCAGGCCGCCGAAGGACCAAACGAAAATTTGCCTGCGGTATTGGTACGCGGGACCGTCCTCTTTCCATCGGGCGATATCCCGGTCAAGCGCCCTCAAAAGAGAGCCCTCCCCAAAAAGAGCATCGAAGCCTGCGTAGTGGATTAGAAACGCTTCCAGCCGCGTCATGCCCGTGATCCGGTCCATGATGCACATGCGGTTGAAATTGTAGTCCAGATGAAAGATCTTCACGCCCGACTGCATGATCCGCATGTTCAGGTAGGTTTGCTCGCCGAAGGAATTGCGCAGCTGCTTGACGTCGGCCATCATCTTGAAGATATGGCGATGGCAGCGCGAAACCACCATGACGCCGGTATTGTAGTAATCCGCCCCGTTCCAGTTCGGTAGATCGACGTTATAGACCTTCTTCACTTCGTGCAGGCAGATGGAACGCGGCGTGAAATAGCCCTCGTTGAAGATGCCGAACTGATCATCGGGTACGATGTCGAAGAGATTCGGCGTGTCCGGCCTGATGAGGATGTCGGCGTCGATGAAGGCCACCCGGGAGAATTCCTTGTGCAGAAGCGTGTAGATGCCGAACTTGAGCCAATGCGCGGAAGGAACGCTGCCTTCTTTCAACACGACCAGTTCGGCGTCGCACTTCTCCGCGTAGGCCGTGAAATACGGCTCTACCCGCTGCCAGATCTCTTCGTACTTCTTTCCGGAAACGATCGTGACGATCGCTTTCTTGCTATTCATAATTCAGCGCGTCCCTCGTTGCTTTGGCCCGGTTTTTAATAGCCTTGCCGATGTCCTCGATTTTCTTTTTCTTCTTTTTGTCCTTTTCCTCTTTCGCGGCCTTATTCGCCCCGAATAGCGTCCAGCCCATGATGATCCTCCTATACGACCCGCACGTTATTTTTGCCGGGCTTGGGCTCGACGCGCCGGAAAGCCGCGTTGCCCTTGCCCTGATTCGTTCTTTGGATAAACGCCTTGGCGAGCTGGTTCTTGCCGTCCTTCGTCATGTCGCGGATGTTCTGCCGCGCCTGCCGGCGCATCTGCGCGCGCATTTGCTCGGAGGCGTAGGCCAGCTTGCGCAGGCGAATGTCCATGCTGTCGCCTTGCGCCAGGTCGCCGCCCTTGACGTGTTCCAGGTCCCGCCTGTCCGGCTGCCGGAACCCGCCGTCGTCGCGCTTCACCAGGGCAATGTTGACGGGCTCGCCGTGCCCGCGATCGTAGGTGATGACGAAGTTGTTCCCGTTGAATTTCACGTCGAGCCTTTTATCAATGAGCTTCAACTCCTTGATAAATGACCGATCAGGCTTTACGTCGCTCATTGCCTTTCCTTTCCAGCGGCCAGCCGTAGCCGTACATCTTGCCGTCTTGCGTTTTCATGATGTTCGAATAGCCATGCACATTGACCGCGCAACCGCGGCCGAGAGCCACACCGCACCAAAAATCAGCGCCCGGCTTCTGATAGGCGTATTCGGAGCCGGTAAGCAGAAGGACCCCGTAAAGGTCGATGATCTTGAAATCCTCATAGATCGCCAGCGCGAGGGCGTAATCGACGGTACTGGAAAAATACCTTGTGCCGAAATGCGCGATGATTTTCTCAATTGGATACGTTTGCAGATCGACATACGGTATTCCCTTTTCCTTCGCCTTTGCTCTTGACGCCGCCGCGTCCCGCGCTTCCTTCTCGCCCCAAAGCGAGTAGTCGTTCATGTCGATGACCCGCGAGACGTCGCGCCGCAAATTAAGCTGGGTGAGCCCCCACGTCTCGATGTCCGTAGGGGCGTCACGCCAGCCCGAGGCTTTCCCGATAATTGCAAGACGTTTCATTATGTCGTCACGTCAAGGACCGGGTAGACCGTGGCGATGTTGCTCGCCGTCAAATGGTTTCTTGCCGCCCGCGCCGCATTGATGTCGATGACGTCGGCGAAGGCCGAGGCGCCCGTCGCCGCGCCGCGGGAAATGATGTTATTATTCACGACATAGAAAGTGTCGGAATCGTCATCGATGGTCATCTGCCCGGCCACGATGAGATTGTCCTTGATGAAGGAATCATCGCCTTCGCGGGAGGCGTGGACGTTGATGGCCTCGCCCGTGGCATGGATATTGACAATCTGATTGCCGATGATCTCCATGCCGTGACCCCCACCGGTGCCGATGTCGATGCAGGCCGTCGACCAGCCGGCATTCCAGGAGCCCAGGAAGCGGCAGCCGTACATTCCGAAGAAAGCCGACGCCGTGATCAAAAGACCGACTGCGGTAGTAGGACCGCCGAGGAAATCGCAGCTGATCAGCTTGATGCCGCTTTGCTCCGTGGGAATGGTCAAAGTGGTGCCGCCGGCGTCGTCGTCCAAAAATTCCAGATTGAAGAGCCGGCAGCCGGAATACTTCGTGGTGCCGATGACGTGGTTGCCCTTCAGACGGGCGCCGCGATGGAAGCCGTCGCACTGGCCCAGGCCGACGATATCCGTCTTTTGCGCAAGCGCCGTCAGGTCTTCCGTCAGGGCGTCGCCGTAGACGTAGATGGTATTGCGCCTCGCCCAGCGCGAGCGCTGTCCGATGTCGTGATGGCTGCGCGCGCAGGCATATTCCAAGCTCTTAAAGGCGTGATCAAGGTCCTTGCCGCTGCCCGCGTCCCGGCCCGAATTGCCTTCCACCCAAAAAATCGATCCGCCGATGGCGCCGCGCGCCTCGACGCCCATCCCGAGATTGTCGATGTACTGACGCAGGGACGGATCCAAATTCCGAAGATGTATCATGGAAATTCTCCTTTCATAGTTAACCCCGGGCGAGCCGGAGCCCGCCCGGATACTCGTTAATTGGTTAGTACAGTGTCGGCTCTTCCAGGTCTTCCAGGGAAACGAGGCAGTTCCTCTGCTCTACCCCCAAATTGGTGTAGACCCTGAGGAACGCGTCCCATTCGTCGTAGCCCGCGCGCTGGTGCAGCTGGCTCCCGTCCAGGTTGCCCCAGCCGAGAGGCGTCAACTCGTATTTCTGGATGACGCCGTTGGGCTCGAAATAAATGCGGTTCGGCCGGAATTGCGGATCGATGACGATTTGCAGCGACCCGTCGCCACCGGAGAAGGTGAGGGTTTCATAGCCCCCCTTCAGGACCGTCGGCGCAAAGCGCACATCCGGCAGGAGCAGGTTGGCGTACTTGCGCCGCTGCCCGAGGCCCATGCGGATGGTGTCGATCTTGTGGCCGCTCCTGATGCGCGCCAGATCGACGGCGTTGAGCATGAGATCGATGGAGAGCTCCCGGTTGACGCCGGAATTCGTGATGCGGTTGGCCGCCCACTTCGGATTGCTGGCAACCGTGATGTTCTCGAAGGAAGCCAGTACCGTCCCATCGTCGTAGATGCCGCCCAGGCCCATCATTTCCGTGGGCGTGTCGGACGAGGCCCACGCGTTGTCGCGCATGCCCGCCTTGATCGCCATGGTCCCGGCCACGATGGTGTGCGCCGTGGTGTTGACGAAGCCCGAAGCGGTCGGGTGAGTGGTGAGGTACGAAGCCGAGGGCGCCTCGAAGATGACGACCTTGGTCGACGGCGTGATGGAAAGGATGCGGGATCCCGCCGCGCAGGTGCCCGTGTTCACGTCGTTCGACGTACCGGCGGAGACATAGAAGTCTACCAACTGGCCTTCCTGAAAGTACATGATGCCCATGTCGTCATCGAACGTGCCCGCCCAGGTGGCGTTGCCCGTGTAGGACGCGCCGGCGGAGAGCCGCCCCAGCTGGCCCCAGCCGTCCCAATGACACTGACGGTTGAGATCGACCACCAACGCCTGATAGATGTCGTCTATTTCGTCGGCGAGGCTGTCCACAAAAGCCGCCTGGTTGCCCTTCGCGGTTTCGATGGCCGGCCCGGTGATGCGCAGCGAACCGTAGTTGTACTTGGGCGTAATCTTGCCCTGGTCCTTCTTCCCGGTGAACGGATCGGGAAGGGCTCCGGACTCTACCCGCGCGCCTACGCTCTGCGAGCGCGCGTAGCGGATGCCGAAAATATACCCGTTGCCGGCGGGCTTGCGCTCCGACTTGGGGAATTGGTTGTAAGTGATCTTTTCGTCGTTAAACTGATTTCTCAAACCGTCGCCGTAGACGTTTTTCAAGGTCTCGACCAGGTTTGTCAGGTCTGCGTAATTGCTCATGATGGCCCTCCGAATAATTTAGAAAGACCCTCCGCCAGCGCTCTTTTGCGCCCGGCAGGGGTTTTGAGTTCGTCCTTCGCTTTTTCGGCGTCGACAGGAGCCGAATCGGCGGAAGCGCCGCCCGTTTTAGGCAGCTTCGCCTTGCCGTCGATATAGTCCTGAATGGCCGCCGATCTTATGGTCTCAATGAATCCCGTGATCTTCTTGAGCATGTCCGCGCCGTGCTTGCGGACCGCCTTCTTGTCGGTGATGTCGATTTCGTTGAAGGGATTGTTGACGCCGCTTAAAAGAAGGGCGATTTCCGCCTGCGCCGCAGGCAACGCCGCTTCCTTCACGATGCCCTTTATCTCGCGGTCGAAGCCATCGAGGGCCTTTTGCGCGTCTTCCTGGTCCCTCTTCGCCGCTTCACGGTCACGCAACGCCTTATCCTTGGCCTTGTTTTCGGCCTCCAGGCGTTTGATCGTGTCTTCGGGATCTTCACCTTGCCGGCGCCGTTGCTCTTCCTGTGCCGCCCAATAAGCTTCGTATTGATCGAGCTTCTCTTTCGCTGCGATCAACTCGTCAAGCTTGCTGGTATCGGCGAGCTTCCCTTTCACGACTTTGCCGGAATCGACCAATTCAAGAAGATCATCGATGTTTTCCAGGTCGTTGGCCTTCAAGATGTCCTGAAGGCGCTTTTCCGCCTGGCGCGCTGATTTCCATTTCGGATGCTCGTTGAAAGGCAACGGCTTCCCGTCCTCTCCGAGCTCCACGTCAGTCGTCACGGTAGGCGAATCCGGTTTTGCGCCTTTGTCAGTTGGGGAGTCTGACGTTTGCCCCGGTCCGGGTTCGGCCCCCGGTATTGCCGTTTTGGGATCGATCGAACTTGCGTCCATAAATTTTTCTCCTTTTCG
>JALOAP010000161.1 GCA_023228745.1 Dehalococcoidia bacterium
GGGTGAACTTGGGTGGCGGCTCACCGGCTCATCGGACCTTTACGCGTCGAACGGCCGCCGCCCCTACGCCAGCATCAACTTCGTGACCGCGCACGACGGGTTCACGCTCCGCGACCTCGTTTCCTACAACGAGAAGCACAACGAGGCGAACGGCGAGGACAACAGGGACGGCACCGATCACAACATCAGCTGGAACTGCGGCGTCGAAGGGCCGACCGATGACCCGGCGATCAACGAACTCCGCGCCCGGCAGCAGCGCAATTTCCTCACCACGCTTTTCATCTCCCAGGGCGTCCCCATGCTCCTGCATGGAGACGAAGTGAGCCGCACACAGGGCGGCAACAACAACGCCTACTGCCAGGACAACGAGGTCACGTGGCAGCGCTGGGACCTCTGCGAGGATGAGCGCGCGATCCTCGAGTGGACGAAGCGCGTGATCGCGCTGCGACGCCACCACGCGGTGCTCCGGCGGCGGAACTACTTCCGCGGCCGGCCGATTCGTGGCACCACCGTGAAGGACATCGCGTGGCTCGTGCCCCAGGGCGGCGAGATGACCGACCTGGAGTGGCACGACCCGGAAACACGCACCCTCGGCATGTTGCTCGCGGGAGTCGCCTCCGACCTCACGGACGAGGAAGGGCGTCCGATCATCGACGACACGCTCCTCATTCTCATGAATGTCGCCCCAAAAGATGTCAGCTTCCGCATCCCGGCGGCGCAACAGAACTGGGTCTTCGTGCTCGATACGGCCAAGCCCGACCTGCCCGAGGGGAGCAAAACATTCCGCCCGGGCACGCGCTATCCGCTCACTGCCCGTTCCATCGCGATCCTGAAGGTGCCGGCAGCGTACTCGATGCACCCGCCCCGCTGGAACAACGGCGAGATAGAGGACCCGGCGCCCGCGGAATAACAGACGCGCTAGAAGATCGGGCCGGACTCACTTTCCTCTTCCGCTTCGCCAAGTGCCACAGCAGGGTCGAGCAGTCCGACGCCGGAAAGCAGCCGGCGCCGCATCCCGGTCAGGGTTGCCTCGTCGGCGCCACCCAACGCCCGCCGCACCAGCGCGAAGAGTGTGTCGCCAGTGATCAGGCCGTAGCGGTAGTTTTCGCAGGCGATGCGCAACGCATCCGTGTACTGCTGACCGCGCTCATCGAGCGGTTTCGCCCGTTCGCCGTTTGCGACGACGATGCCGTGAAGTTGCTCGCCGCTCTGCAGCAGGCGCTCTTCCAGGCGGCGCTGGAGCCGAACATACGGCCACTCCACCACCTGCTCGCGGCTCCCTTCGCATTCGACCAGCGCCCGCTGGCCCTCGCTTTCGACTTCCAGTGGTTCGCCGGCGGCGCTGACGCGCGCGAAACCGAGCAGTTCGAGCGCCTCGCCGACTGTGGCCACAAGTGCGGGGCCATCCTCCGTGAGCAGTCTGCGGTGGTTTGCCAGCCGGTCATGGCGCTCGCGCGCCTCCTGGAGCCGCGCCGTTGCGGCCGCCACATCCGCCTCCGCCTCCTCCAACTCAGCCTCAACCTGCTCCAGTCCCGGCACGGGGACCGCGCGCGTCCAGGAGGGTGCGACCTCGGGTGTGGCGTCGCGGCGCAGGAACCCGACGGCGTCGACGAGCTGCTCCGCCGCCTGCCCGCGGAACGTCCCTGTTTCGGCGGAGAGCGCTGGTACGAAGATGACTTTCCCGGCGAGCACATCGAACTCGATCGCGATCGGCACCCCGGCGTTCGATGTCGCGAGCACGCGGCCCGCGCGCACCGCAGGCTGGCGCTCATCGAACACTGCGCGATAGGCCAACTTCGGACGTTGCTCACGAAGGAAGGTCGCGAGTGGATGCGCGTCCGCCACCACACGGAGGCTTTTCCCCTCGGCTGCACGCACGCTGGGCGGCCCCCAGGTCATGCCGGTAGGTGCGGGCAGCCAACTGAAACGGTCGCATCCCTCGAAGCCGAACAGGCCAGCCTGCGTCGCGTTGGGGCGGCCGAACACGATGACGACGCCGCCCGCCTCCAGCAGGCGTTGCGTTTCTTCGCCACGCCGCTTCACCTGGTCGGCCGCAGAGACAGCCGACGCCGTCGTCGGGGCGTTGACCACCGGCCGGCCATCCTGCGCCTCGAACTCGCGTTCGCCATCGAGCAGCTCCTGCACCGAGCGTGTGATGCTCGCCGGGTCGATGATGACGGCGTCGTAGTCGAAGTAGCTCGGGGCAGTAAGCACCGAATAGTTGTCGATATTCTGGTTCGGCAACGGATAGCCGACTGCGAGGACCCTCAAGCCCCCACCTCCTCGCCAATGAGGTCAGCGAGCCGCGCACGCAAGCCCGCCGCCAGGTCCTCGCGCCGGAGCGCAGCGGCGACCTGCGCGAGAAGGTACCCCGCCGGGCGGCCGGTATCGAATCGTGTGCCTTCGTACTGGAAGCCGCACACTGGCTCCCCCGCCGCGATCTGGCTCATCAGCGCGTCGGTTATCTGGAGCTCACCGTTCTTCCCGGGTGGAGTACGGTCGATATGTTCGAAGATCGTCGGGCTCAGGATGTACCGGCCAACGATGCCCAGTGTCGAAGGGGCATCGGCGATTGCAGGCTTCTCCACCACCCGCCGCAGGCGCGCAGGGTTTGCGCCATCCACGGGATCGACGATCCCGTACTGCGGGATGTCCTCACGCGGAACATCGTGCACGGCGATGACGCTGCCGCCGCACTGGTTGTAGGCATCGACGAGCTGCGAAACGATGGAGCGCCGAGCGAGAATCAGGTCGTCCGGGAAGATGAGCGCGAACGGTTCACCCTCGAGGAATTGGCGCGCACAGGCCACGGCGTGGGCGATGCCGAGGGGCTCATCCTGCATGGCGAAGTCGTAGCGAGCCAGCTTCGCCGGGCGCTGCACCTGCTCGCGCAGTGCAGGGTCGCCCTTTTCGAGCACGTAGGCATCGGCGCGCGTTTCGGAGCCAAAATGCTCGACGATAGCTTCCTTGCCTTCCGCGATGACAAAGATGATGTGCTCGATACCGGCCTCGGCAGCTTCTTCTACGGCATACTGTATGAGCGGCCTGTCGACGATAGGCAGCATCTCCTTGGGGATGGCCTTCGTCGCCGGGAGCATGCGCGTCCCAAGGCCGGCCGCGAGGATGAGCGCCTTGTTCACAGTGACCATGGCGCAATAGTACGTGTCCCAACCGAAAGCGGATATACAGGCCACATCCCGCCCTGTATCATGGGGGTTCGTTCGAAAATCAACCGGGGAGAAGCTTGAGGAAACGACCAAAGCCACCACCAAAGCCAGTTGCACCCGAGCCGCGCATCAACGAGCGCATCCGCGTTCCGGAGGTACGCCTCATCGACGAAGAAGGCCACCAGGTCGGCGTTGTCCGCACCGCGGAGGCTATCGCTATGGCTCGCCAACGCAATGTGGACCTGGTCGAAGTAGCCGCGCAGGCGAGTCCGCCGGTGGCCAGGCTGATGGACTTCGGGCGATTTAAGTACGAACAGTCCAAGAAAGAACGCGAGGCCCGGAAGCACCAGGTCAACATGCAACTCCGCGAAGTGCGGATGAAGCCGAAGATCGACGATCACGATATCGACTTCAAGACGCGCATCGCCGCGAAGCTGTTGAAGCAGGGCGACAAGGTGAAGGTCACGGTCATGTTCCGTGGCCGCGAAATCACCCACCCGCAGATCGGGCGCAACCTGCTCGACCGGGTGCTCAAGGGGATCGGCGATATCGCTGTTGTGGAACGGGGCGCGCTGCTCGAAGGGCGCCACATGACCATGATCCTCGCGCCTGATAAAAAGAAGATCGCGGCCCAGGCCAAGGCCGCCGCTGCCGCAGCCGCTGCAGCTGGCGCCCCGCCCGCCGAAGAGGAAGAAGAAGACCAGGAAGCCCTGCTCGCCGCTGCTGCGGAAATCGGTGACGACGACGAGGGCCACGACGAGGAGACCGAAGACAGCGGCGCCCCCGTAGCAAGCGAGCAGCGCCCTGTGACCGCAGGAGAGTAAGGTGCCAAAGCTCAAGACACACAAGGCCACCGCCTCGCGCTTTCGCGTAACGGGCGGAGGCAAGATTATGCGTATGTACGGACGCCGCAACAACTTCCGCCGCAAGAAGCGGGGACCCATCAACGTGCTCTTCAGCCGCACCGTTGAGGTGGCGGAGCCGAACCAGAAGCGCGTACGCGAGCTGCTCGCCGGCCAAGGCTAGCGTTCGACCAGGAGCCAAATCATGAGCCGAGTCAAGCGCGGCGTTGTCGCACATCGCCGCCATAAGAGAGTCCTGCAACTGACGAAGGGGCACCGCGGACAGCGCCATCGCCTCTTCCGCCGCGCGAATGAGAGCATGCTCCACGCGCTCCACTACAACTATGTCGACCGGCGCAAGCGCAAGGGCGACTTCCGCGAGCTGTGGATCATCCGCATCAACGCCGCCGCACGGCAGCACGGCCTCAGCTATAGCCGGCTCATCCACGGCCTCCGCAGCGCAGGCATCGAGCTCGACCGCAAGGCACTCGCCGACCTCGCCGTGACCCGCCCGGACGCCTTCGAGAAGATCGCCGAGCAGGCCAAGGCAGCGCTCGCCTAGCGGGCCACCCTTCGCACACACGAAAAAGCGGGCGCCCGCAGGGGTGCCCGCTTTGCTGTGTCGCGTGCTTCGAGCTTCGTGCACAAGCGCGCCCGATCCCTGCCAGCCGTCTTCATCATCAGCGCACAATTACCCGCAAGGATCTCCTCATGACAGGAGGTTCTCCATGACCAACAGTTGGGTCTTTCGTATTGGTGTGGCCATTGTGGCCATCGCCGTCCTCGGCGGGATCGCCGCAGGCATCGCACGCGGGTTCGATAATGATCGGACCGTTGAGTACCGCGTCGTCGACCGCAGCGGCCAGGCCCTCAACCAGGATGAAGGCGTCGTCGTCATCGAAGCCGACCGGGGCTTCCCGCGCGGGGCATTCTTCCCCGTGTTCCCGCTCGTGTTCCTCGGCGGCGCGCTCATCGTCGGCTCCATCATCGCCACCCGTGGGCGCGGTCCGGGCTCGCCATCGCAGTTCGAAGCGTGGCACGAGCAAGCGCACCGCGAGAGATAGGAGCTACCATCGGTGGGCGGCCGTGTCCCTACGGCCGCCCACGGTCTCGCCATGCGCACCATCCTCGTTGTCGAAGACGAACCGAAGATCGCCACTCTCGTGCGCGACTACCTCTCTGCGGCAGGCTTCAGCGTCCTCATCGCCGGGGACGGCGACGACGCGCTCCGGCAGGCGAAGTCTGCCCGCCCCGACCTCATGGTCCTCGACCTCGGCCTGCCCAAACGCGACGGGCTCGATGTCATCCGCGATGTTCGCCGCTTCTCCGAGATGCCGATCGTTATCCTCACCGCCCGGGGCGACGAATCAGACCGGATTGTGGGCCTCGAACTCGGCGGGGACGACTATGTGGTGAAGCCCTTTAGCCCGAAGGAGCTCGTCGCACGGGTGCGCGCCATCTTTCGCCGGTCCGAACGCAACGCGGCGCCGAGCGACGTTATCCACGCGGGCGATATCACCGTCGACACGCAGCGTCTGCGAGTGACCGTCGGCGACCGCGTGGTCGACCTGACCGCAACGGAGATGCAGCTGCTGGCGAAGCTTGCCGCCGAGCCGGGCCGGGTATTTACGCGTGGCCAACTCCTCGATGCCGTTCACGGCGTCGCCTTCGAGTCCTACGAGCGGGCGATCGACGGCCACATCAAGAACATTCGCCGGAAAGTCGAGCCCGATCCCTCCCGGCCACGCTACATCCTCACGGTTTACGGCGTTGGCTACCGGTTCACCGACCAATTCCGGGAGCAGCGGTGACGCCCGGGTCAGAGGGGCGCCAGCGGCCGATCTGGTGGCCCGAGGACGAGCCATGGCCGCCGCAGGGGAGACCTCCATTCGTGCGGCGGTTCTTCCGGCGCATCGCCATCGCCGCCCTGGTCTTCTTCGCCATCGCCATCACCCTGAGCTTCATCTCGGCCTTCCTCTGGTCTGGCGACCGCAGGGGCGGTCCTCCGCCGTTCGTGCCGTTCCTGCTCGTGGTGGTACTCCTGCTTTTCGTGGCGAGACGCGTGACGAGCCGTTTCGCCCGGCCCCTTGGCAACGTGCTCGAGACCATCGATCGCCTGGCGGCGGGTGACTACAGCGCCCGCGCGGAGGAGGTCGGGCCATCGGAGATGCAGGCCCTTGGCCGCGCGGTGAACAGCATGGCTGCCCGTCTTGAGTCTGGCGAAGAGGAGCGGCGCAATCTCGTCGCCGACATCGCCCATGAAGTGCGCACACCGCTCGCTGTCATTCGCGGCAACATCGAGGGGATGCTCGACGGCGTCTACGCGGCGGATAGCGCACGGCTGGCGCCCGTGCTCGAGGAGGTGGAGGTCATCGGGCGACTGGTCGATGACCTCCAGACGCTTTCGTCGGCCGAGGCGGGGATGCTTCGCCTGCATACGGAACCGATCGAGCTTGCGGGCCTCGTGCAGGATGTGGCCGATTCTTTCGCGGCACAGGCGGAAGCAGCGGGAGTGACGCTGAGCGTCCGGGACGCCACGTCACCAGTGGTCACTATCGACCCGCCACGCATTCGCCAGGTACTCGAGAACCTGCTTTCGAACGCACTTCGGCATACGCCGGAGGGTGGCGCCATCACAATCGCGCTCGACCGCGAGGGCGCCAACATCGCGGTGCGGGTGACGGACACCGGCTCCGGCATCGACCCGGACGTGTTGCCATACATCTTCGAGCGATACCGGAAGGCGCCCGACTCGACGGGGAGCGGCCTGGGGTTGGCTATCGCCCGGCGGCTCGTGGAGGCGCACAACGGGA
>JALOAP010000162.1 GCA_023228745.1 Dehalococcoidia bacterium
ACTCGTCACCCTCACAGGAGACCGTTCGCAGTGGTGCGTCGAGCCCGTTGATGCAGTCGCCGGGCTCCAAGTCGCGGTGGAACTGCCAGTTGTCCGGAGCAAGCGTCGGTTCCTCATCACTAACGGCGGGATCCGGCCCATCGCCACACGCGGCGACGAGAGTAAGCAAGAGCAGGCCCACCGGGAGGTGGGCCTGCATTCTCGTGAGATAGGTTAGGCAGGACAGGCCGCTACCTCGCCTTCTCGAGTACCGACTCGCTCACGACGATATCGGCGCGTGCCCGAAGTGCGGCAACCGCCTCGGCGAGCCGTTCCGCGGCCTGGGCGTCCGCCTCACCCTGTAGCGCGTCGCGGGCATTGCCCACGGTGATTGACTTCCGCATGCCGTCGCGATAGACCGGGTGGCTCCAATACTCATCCGCGGTCATCCTCGTGCCGCCTTGCGCTGCATAGCTCTGGGGACCATCGCCGTGGCGCGCTCGTCCGGCCAGGCTGTCTCGGCGCAGGAGGCGCTCGATAGCCTCATCGAGTACGAGTTGCTCTATGCAGAGGGGCTCCGGCTCGGTCTCGCGCCTTCCGATGATGGAGTCGCCAGACGATCGAGGAAACGCGGGCAAACGTTGACCCGGCGGCCGTCGAGGCGGCGTTGGACCAGCGTGAGGACGGCCGCCAGCGCCAGTGCTGCTACCAGTGCCAGGCCCGCCAGGTGCTTCCTTGTGATGCTGGCTTTCATCGCTCGCTCCACGTCCGGGGTTAGGAGTTGCTGGTTTTACGGACGCGAGTCAAGCAGTCGCCGAGCCAATGGGGCGAACTACCGAGGGGCCGCTCACTCGACCCGTTCGCGGTACTGGATCGCCTCGGCCACATGCCCGGCTTCGATGGGTTCGCTCCCGGCGAGGTCGGCGAGCGTACGGGCCACTTTGAGCACGCGGTGGAAGGCTCGCGCCGAGAGGTTGAGCTGCTGCACGGCCATCCGCAGGATGTCGCCGGCGCCGTCCGCGAGCACGGCCTGCGCGTGGTCGCGCACCTGCGGTGGCGACATATCCGCGTTCACGCGCGTCCCCGGCTCGTCCGCGAAGCGGCGAAGCTGCACCTCGCGTGCGAGCTGCCTCGCCATCCACGCCGCTCAATCCTGTTCACCGCGCCCGGGAGTGGCAATCGGCGATGGAGGCCCGCGGCGAGTCCAGAACGGCCCTCGCGCGACGCGTGGGTGTCTCCCGCGCGCGAGTAACGCAAGTTCTCCAGGTTCTCGATCTCGACCCGTTGGTCCTTGCACTCGCGGAGCGCCAGCCCGGGTGCGGCCTCTCGGAGAAGGAGCTTCGCCGACTGCGAGGGCTGTCACTCGCAGACCAACGGCGCTACGTCGCGCAACTCGCTGCACCGGGCGACGTTGCGCTCTCGACCGACCCTGCACCACGAGATACATCGCAAGCAGGACTTTCTCGGTCGGCTTTCTCGCTGATCACGGGCGACCCGTAGCCGGAAGGGGATGCGAGAAGCCGTCCCGCTCGCGGACAGGAGAAGATCGCTCCGGGTCACTGATGTAGCTGGGCAACTCCGGGAACGAGCATGCGTGGACTTGTTCCCCGCAGCCGAGTGATGCAGAATGCCGCAAAGTTCAGCAGGCTACACGCGATGGATCGGAGGTTGATATGGAACCGGCACAGTTTGGGATTGCGAGAAAACCGATGCTCGCTTTGGCGGTTGTGGCGACGATGATCCTCTTGGTGGTGACGGTGTCTAGCCCGATCGTCGAAGCGGCGACGTTCCACATATACAAGACGACTGTCTCGCCCATTGCGGTCACTCCATCCTCGAACGCGAGTGCGACTGACAATGGCCTAAACGGCTACAATCATCAAATCTGCTCCAGTGGCAGCTGGACCAAGTGGATATCGATCAGTATCCCAGGTCATCATCTCCACACGTTCCAGAGTACGATGTGCACCGGCATGGGCTTCGACCATGGTCACGATAATTCATGGTCGCAGTGCGCGAGTCTGACCGGTGGGACTTGGTATGCTCAGTGCCTCTACTGGCACTGATTTGTAGAACCACTGCGTGCGAACTAACCAAGATGCAGGAGAGTGATTTGTCGTGAAAACTTACCAGCGTATGGTTCTGATGATCGGTGCCATTGTGGGTGTGATAGCAGGCGGATTCGCCGTCGCCGCGGCCGTCACTAACTCATCCGTAGCTGATACGGACGACGCTGTTCACAACCAAGTGCAGCCGCAGGCCCTTCCAATTGGTAAGCCGTTGCTGCCGGTAACTGACGGTCGAGAACCGTTGCTCTTTTCCGATAACGTTGCCGCAAGCGACTCCGGCGGATCGACAGTCACTATTGGCGACACGGTCATCAATGTTCTGCCTCGGGCCGACGATGGATCTGTGCACTTCTCTGCGACGTTGGCAGGCGGCGCAATAATCGACGGGTATGGGGATCGCGATGTGATCAAGACCGGGCTGGCCTACATTGCCTGGCAGGACCATGGAGGTCCAATTCACATCCTCGGGATAGTATCCGATGATGTCGCTGAGGTAGTCGTAGGTTCCCACTCGATCGAGATTACCAACAACTTCTGGTATTTCGTGGCTGACGGCGACGATGACGTCAGTCTCGTCGTTGTCCGGGGCGTCGATCCCTCCAACGTCGCCAGACTGGGGCATTAGCCAGGCTCTTGGACCTCCGTTCCGGATCGGGTCATGATTGAGGTACATGGACTGACGAGACCATACACGCCAATAGAAAAGCCCCCGATTTCCTGGGGCTTTTTCTGTTGACGGGAGAATGCGAACTCTCACATCTCTCCATCAGACGCTTTCCGTGGCCGCAGGGCGACGTTGTACTCACCGCACCCCGCAATCGTTTCAGCCACGAGGTCACCTTCTGTGTAGGCTTTGCGGACAGACGCGCCCTGATCACGGGCGCCGGAGCGCTTCCAGGGACTCGACGCGGATGGCGAGCCAGGCGCAGCAAAGGCCGGAGCGGACCAACCGCGGCGGCAACGACGACGACCAGCTCCCGGTCGAGGTTCGCTCACTGATCTACTCGTTCGCTATCGACCACCTGGCGCTACGCAACGAAGCCCTGGTGGATCTGCGACGCAGGGGT
The DNA here is from genome assembly GCA_023228745.1 of Dehalococcoidia bacterium. Lineage (GTDB taxonomy): Bacteria > Chloroflexota > Dehalococcoidia > Tepidiformales > Tepidiformaceae > JALOAP01. Next base: position 3,116 of record JALOAP010000162.1, read on the forward strand.
TTGCCGGACGACCTCGCCGCATCCGTCGGCTACCGGTCGATTCCCCGTAAGGGCACCGAGCACGCAGCCTTCCTCGCTGCGCTCCGTCGTGAGTTCGCTGACCCCCTGCTTGCTCGCTGCCCGGGTTTCCGAGATAAGAACCAGCGCCTGACCTTCTGGTCCGCCGTGGGCGACCGGGATGGCTACATCGTCCCCTACCGAGACGAACTTGGGCGCGTCACGGGCATCCAGATGAAGGTACTTGGAGGCAAGTACCTGACAGCCGTTGGAACCCGTATCAAGCACGTCTATCACATCGCCGGCGAACCCGGCGAACGACGCGACCTGCTGACGACGGAGGGAGGACTGAAGGCGCAGGTTGCGGCATTCCACGGGAAAGCGTGGTGCCTTGGGATTCCTGGACAGGCGCTGCAGCCCGAGCACATCGATGTCATTAGCTGCCTGCAGCCAGCACGCGTCATCGTCGCGCTGGACCAGGAAGTGAACCCCAGCACCGACGCCGCGCGTGAGCGGTGGTGTGAGGCGCTCTGGAAGGCCGGGCTACCAACCTACCGGGCGACCTGGGAGGGAGAGCTATGAGTGGCCCCAAGGGACTCGACGATCTCTTCCAGCTCGGCCTCCACCCACGCGTTCGACAGTACCGCGCCACTCCGCCCGAGCTCGGTATGCGTCGCACGCCCCACGCTGTGAGCGCTGCTGGCCGGGTCGACAGAGGCTCGGACCTGGCAACAGCGCGGGGCAAGACACAGGCAGCTATCACTCGCATGATTCGGGACGCACGTATTCAGCGCGGTAAGGCATTACTGGTGCGCAGTGCGCAAGGCGCCGGGAAGAGCACGGCGGTCGCCCTCGCACTACAGCAGCACCGGCTCAATGCACGCATCCTCGTTGGTACGCGCACGCTCGCGCAGGAGCAGGCAGCCACTTACCACCACTATCGCCTGATAGAGGGTCGCAACCCGCATAACTGCCAGCGGTACGAAGTGGTCGAGTCCCTCGGGGCACGCGGACACCCTATCGAGCGCCTGGCCTGTGTGGCTGATGGCGAACCGCTCTGCCCGTTCTTTCAGTCCTGTGCCTACTACCGGCAGTTCGCACAGCCCGGAACGTGGATCGCTGCAGCGGAGCAGCTGTACAACCCGCGCTTTGTTCGAGGCGGCGAGTTCGTCGTCGTCGATGATGCGGAGCTCCCACGGGCGATGGTCGAAGAGCACCATGTGGACCTGGAGACGCTCACCCACAGTGCAGAGCAGCTCCGGGGCAAGTCACGAGGATTGCACCACCGAACCTCTGGTCGAGGTTGAGTTCGAGGAGCTGGTGATATGAGCGGCGCGGAAATCCTGGAGCGCCTCCAGACGCTCGGTGCCGCGGTGAGCGTGGACGGGGATAACCTCCGGCTCCGCTACCCACGCGAGAAGCTATCTGCCGACCTGCTTCACGCAGTGAAAAAGGGGAAGGCAGAACTCATCGGGCTCCTTACCGCGTCCCCTGGCGCGGAGGTATCTATCGGCGACTCTGCCGTTAGGCGATGTCAGTGCCAGGGCTGCACCGCCTGTGAGGGGGATGGGGCGAGCATCACGGGCGCGCGACCCTGGAGGGCCGATGGGCTGAGGCAGCCCGGTGCGCCTGGTGCCTCAGCCAGCTGTCGACAGTCACATCCGAGCCTGAAGGAGCGAGGGATGATTGATCGGCTCCTCCAGGTCCGCTGCCCCTACTGCAACCGTCTCGCAGCCGAGGCGTCCGAAGGCTCCGTTCTGCGAGTGAAGTGTTCTCGCTGTGGTGCGCTCTTCGAACGTCAGCTCCCACGCCAGCGGTCGCTTGGAGATCGGAGGGGAGGGGGCTTATGAATCTCTACAACCTCCGGGCTACGGGGAGCGCGCCTTGCCCGCCTGCGAGCCGTCCCGGGTTTTGAAAATCGGAGGTCATTTCCGTGGGAATGCGTGGACCGGTACCGAAGCTCACATCGCAGCGCCTCGGCCACCTGACCAGGTCGGACCGTGAGCGCGCCAGCAGCCTCGCGGTCTCCGGCGTGGTGACCGCGCCCGAGCGGCCATTGGAGGGCCTCCATCCCGTGGCGGCGCTCTGGTACGACTCGCTGAAACAGTCTGGACAGAGCGCGCTCTTCGAGCCCTCGGACTGGGCGGCGGCAGCGTTCCTGGCCGAGGCCCTCACCCGAACGCTCGACGCCGAGCGCCTCAACCCGCAACTCCTCACCGCGGTCTGGAATGCGATGGAGGATCTCCTTACCACCGAGAGCAGCAGGCGTCGGGTGCATGTCGAAGTGCGGCGTGACCGTGGCGAAGCGCGCGCGGAGCACAGCTTGACGGCACTGGAGGAGTACAAGCAGCGCCTCGGTGGGTAGGCCGCGCAGGCATACGCCCTGCCCATGCCGCTGATTGAACATATCCACCACTCCTCGCTCGCGAGCTGACCGCCGGGTTGAGGGCCATCATCATGGCCAGGCAATCAACCGCTTTCTCGCGAGAGGGCCAGCTTCCCAGTGTCAGGTATTCCCGCCCCGCGGCCTGGCCCAGTCGCTGGAGTCCGCCGTTCAGCAGCTCCGTGGCACCGGAGATCGAACACAGTGCATCCAATTAGACACCGGCTCGCCCGCGTACTCTGGCGGCAGGCATTGCGTCATCCAGCCACCCCTGGGTTTGACGCCCCGCAGCCAGGCTCGGACAATCCGCCCGTGCTGTCGCGGGTTCTCAGTTGTGCGGTCGTCGGGCTCGAAGGCGAGCTCGTCGAGGTCGAAGTCGACATCACGCGTGCCCAGAACCCGAACACGACCATCGTTGGCCTGCCCGACGCAGCCGTGCAGGAATCGAAGGAGCGCGTCCGTTCGGCGGTCCGGAATAGCGGCCTCACCTGGCCGTTCAACAGCCGGGTCACGGTGAATCTCGCACCGGCCGATCTCCGGAAAGAAGGGCCAGCCTACGACCTGCCGATCGCGGTCGGGGCGCTCATCGCCAGCGGGCAGGTGGTCGCCGACATCTCCGACGCAGTGTTCATCGGCGAACTCGCCCTCACCGGCGACGTGCGGCTCGTGCGCGGAGTCCTGCCGATGGTGGCGCTGGCGAAGGCGCGCGGGGCGAACCGGGCGTTCGTTCCTGCGGTCAACGCCGCCGAAGCCGCGCTCGTCTCCGATATCAAGGTCTATCCCGTCGAGAGCCTTTCGAGCCTTGCTGCGCACCTGCTCGGCGCGAGCGAGATCGAACCGGCACAACCCGCTCCGCCCGCCCCGCGCGAACTGCCGCCCGGCACGGACTTCGCCGACATCGTCGGCCAGGAGCACGCGAAGCGCGCGCTCGAAGTGGCGGCTGCTGGCGGACATAACCTGATCATGCGTGGGCCGCCGGGGAGCGGAAAGACGCTGCTCGCACGAGCGCTGCCGTCCATCCTCCCGCCGATGACCGGCGACGAGGCGATGGAGGTGACGCGCATCTACAGCGTCGCCGGGCTGCTTCCGCCGGGCTCGGGACTGGTGACCGCGCGTCCGTTCCGTTCGCCCCACCACACGATCTCGAACGCCGGCCTCGTCGGCGGCGGTTCGGTGCCGCGCCCGGGCGAGATCACGCTTTCGCACCGCGGCGTGCTCTTCCTCGACGAGCTGCTCGAATTCGACCCGCGCGTGCTCGAAGTACTCCGCCAGCCGCTCGAAGACAAGGTGGTCACCATCTCCCGGGCGAA
>JALOAP010000163.1 GCA_023228745.1 Dehalococcoidia bacterium
ACTTTTTCAGCACCCTGCTAGGAAGAATTGGACGCCCTTTGGCGGGCTAACGATGTGGATCGCAAGCGTGCCGCGGGAGTACTGAGTGACCTTATCGTAAGTGACAACCCCGCGCGCAACCCACGTTACCCGCGTGGCCGCTCCAGGATCCTCAAGCTGATATCACCTCAAGGCCATCATCTCGGAACACTGCATGAGATTGTGCTGCCCGACGGCTCGGTCCCGCACGGCCACCCGAAGGACTACACGCTCCGAGACTGTAGCCGGGTGCGGGCTAAAGAAGGCTGATACTCGGGGCTACGTTCCAGTGGCCCACGCCCGCACTTCCTCGTATACCCGCCACATCTCGCGGTCTTCCACGAACGGCCGCCCCGCAGGCTCCACCAGCGTCCCGCCGAACGCCGTGATAATCTCCGGGTGGTCGTCCACGACATAATCAGGACGGAAGGGCACGCCAAGCTCCACCAGCCGGGCGTGGTGGTCGTAGAGCGGCTTCCAGAAGCAATCGACCACGTGTTCACGCATCTCGAAGCGCCGCACCACTTCCCAGCGTGGCCCATATCCGCTCCACAGGTAGAGCGTGTGCCCGTCCGCGCGAAGCTGCTCGAACACCTCCATCACACCGGGCCGCAGCTTCACATCCCACGTAATGAGCGTGTCATCGACATCGAAGAAGATGTTCACACCCGAACTTTGGCTCGCCGGTGCGCCCGGTGCAAGCGCCAGGGGCCGCCCTGCCCTGCCAGCACCCGGCCAGGTATCGTTCGCCGCCGCCGGGGCAACGCACAGCTTCCGTCGCAGAATGGAGGTTTAGGGTTCGACGTCGCTGTCCCACGCTTCCTTCCGCGTGTTGTTGCACTTCTCCTTCACCCGGCCGATCGGATTACGCACTCGCCGGCTGTCTGTCTGCCGAATCCCCGTTCGCTCTGCGTGACTCAACGCGCCGCTGTGCTACGCTGAACGAAGAGCGCACGCGATGTCGTGCTGCGGTGAACCTCAGGCTCTGTGATGTGCGGTGATTGAGGTGCCCCGGGAAGGCCTCTCTTCGCTCATCACTTTCCATTGGAGACCTGTTTCCTGATTACCCTTACCCCTACTGATGGCGGTGCCAAGGGCGCTGCCCCAAATGCTCCTACCCCGGAGCCTTCCTTCTGTGACCTCGGTGTATCCGCACGACTTGTGCGCGTCCTCGCGAAGGCGAAGATCACGACACCAACCCCCATCCAGTCCCTGGCCATTGCCGATGCCCTCGCCGGCCGCGACATCTGCGGGAAGGCCCGGACCGGTTCCGGCAAGACGCTTGCCTTCGGACTCCCCATCATGGAGCGCGCGCTCAGGGGCGCCTCGCGCCGGCCGGCATCGCTCATCCTCGTGCCGACCCGCGAGCTGGCGAACCAGATCGCCGACGCACTCGAGCCGCTGGCGATCGCGAACGGCGTGAGCCTGACGACCGTCTACGGCGGTATGTCGATCAATCGCCAGGCGCAGATCCTTCGCTCGGGTGTTGACCTCGTCATTGCGACCCCGGGCCGCCTCAACGACCTCATCGAACGCAACGACGTTTCCGTCGCCGACGTGAAGGTGGCCGTGCTGGACGAAGCCGACCAGATGGCCGATCTCGGCTTCCTCCCGCAGGTTGAGCGCATCCTCAACCGCATCGAAGGTGAGCGCCAGACGCTCCTCTTCTCCGCCACGCTCGACGGTGATATCGACCGTCTCGTGCGGCGCTACCAGCGCGAGCCAGTGTTCCACGAAGTCGCCACCTCTGAAGAGACCGTGCCGACCATGACGCACCGCTTTGTTGGTGTCGAACCAGAGGAAAAGGTGTCCGTGGCCGCGGCGATCGCTGCTGGCCCGGAACGGACGCTCTTCTTCGTTCGTACCCAGCGCGGCGCGGAGCGGCTCGCCCGCCTCCTTCATCGCGAAGGTGTGGCTGCAGGCGCCCTTCACGGCGGCCTGAGCCAGCCACAGCGCGAACGCGCGCTAAGGGCGTTCGCCAATGGCCGCGTACCCGTGCTCGTCGCGACCAATATCGCTGCCCGTGGCATCCACGTTGATGGTGTCGATATCGTCGTCCACCACGACCCCCCGGAGGACACGAAAACCTACCTCCACCGCTCCGGTCGCACCGCCCGCGCGGGCGCATCCGGGCTTGTCGTGACGCTGGTCGAACCCGAGCAGCTTCGCGATGTGAACATGCTTCGCCGGGACGCAGGCGTCCGCGAGGTCGTGGTGCCGATGCGCCCGGACGACCAGCGCCTCGCCGATCTGGCGGGGTGGGAACCACCCACCGAGACCCACGCGCCGCGTCCGAAGCGGTCGGCCGGGAACCGCTCCGGTGGCAGCTACTGGCGTTCGAACCGGCCACGGGGCCGCCGTGCAGGTGCTCCCGCCGGCCATCGCAATCACAGCGACGGCGGGCCCGCGTTCGACCGGCCGGCGGACCGCCAGGCCCGGCGGAGCCGTGGCGCACCAGGCAACCGGCCGCCGCGAGCAGCAGCCCGCGGCTAGCAATCAGCAACTCCAAACGAAGGGGCGGGCACTGTGCAGTGCCCGCCCCTTCTTCGTGTTAGACCCGCTCGCGAACGCGCTGCGTGATGCGTTGACGGCCTCCAATGACGATCCGTATGGTGACCCCACCGCCTCGTGGATTCGTGCCCCGTTTGGAGGGAATTCCCGGACGAAATCATCCCCTTGTGAGGAATCTCTTGGACCTGCAAAACGTCGTCCTTGTCGATGGCGCCCGGTCGGCATTCGCCCGCGGGGGGCGCGGCAAACTGCTCGCGACCCGGCTCGACGATGCCGCCGCAAGCGTCTTGAAGGCGCTCCTCGACCGCAACCCGAAGGTGGCCCCTTCGATGATCGAAGACATTGGCGTTGGCAACGTCGGTGGCGTCGCGGAGTTCCGCGGCAACATCTACGGCGACACCATCGCCCGCCTTGCCGGCCTCCCGGCCGAAGTGTCCGCGTTCGATAGCAACCGCCAATGTGGGTCGAGCATGGAGACGCTGCACCGCATCGCCCAGTCGATCATGGTTGGCGCGACCGAGTGTGGCGTTGCCATGGGCGTCGAACGGATGGGCCGCCAGCTCGGTGGCGGTGCCGCCGGTGAGACAAACCGTATCACCGAGTTCAACCGCCGCCGCCTCGAACAGAACGACGTTCAGCGGAATATGGCCGCCGACCACTTCGACAACTTCAGCGTGAAGTTCCAGGACGAAATCCTCGATTACTCGCCCGTCCTCTCGATGGTGCAGACCGCTCAGAACGTGGCAGAGGTGTACAACCTTTCGCGCGAGGACCTCGACCAGTTCGCGGTCGACTCCCAGCGCAAGACGGTGGAAGCCTACGAGAAGGGCATCTACAAGGACGAAATCATCCCCCTCGAAGTCGAAGAGCCGGTCTTCGACGACCAGGGCAACTTCCTCGTGGACGAGCGCGGAAAGACGGTCGTCTTCGATCGAGACGAGTGCATTCGCCCCGGGACGAACATCGAGACCCTCGGCCAGCTGCAGCCGGTGAAGGGCATCGTGAGCCCGACCGGCGCCGAGCTCCGCATCACCGCCGGCAATAGCTGCCCCACGAATGACGGCATCACCGCTGCCATCCTCATGAGCGAGAAGAAGGCCCTCGAACTCGGCCTCGAACCGCTCGCCCGCATCCGCGGTATGGGTGTCGCCGGTGTGAAGCCGCAGGTCATGGGTCTCGGTCCGATACCTTCCACCAAGAAGGCGCTTCGCCATGCCGGCATCACCGCCGACCAGATCGACCGCGTCGAGTTCAATGAAGCGTTCGCTGCCCAGGTCATCCCGTCGATCGCCGAACTCGGCATCCCCATGGAACGCGTGAACGTGAACGGCGGTTCGATTGCCATTGGCCACCCGCTCGGGGCCACCGGCACCCGCCTCGTCGTGACTGTCGCGCATGAGCTGCGGCGCAGCGGCGGCCGCTTCGGCCTTGGCACCCAGTGCATCGGCGCCGGTATGGGGATTTCGACCATCATCGAGGCGCTTTAGACACTGTATCCGGTCATGCAATATCCGGGGGTGGTGCACGTGGCGCCACCCCTCTTTTGGTAGCCCGGTGCGGTTGACGCGCCTCACCACCAGTCACACAATGCGGGTGCGTTTGCCTCCCGCCCGGGGCTGGCTGGTGCCGCGCACGGCCCGGGGCGACATCCCAGAGGTACCCGAAGGAGGGGTTTCATTTGGCTGAAGCAGCTCAAGCAGCACCCGAGATACGACCACTCGTCCCGCACCTGACGCTGGGCGAGACCCGCGACCAGGACTACCTGAACGGGAGTAAGTGCACGAAGTGCGGCGCGGTGTATGTGGGGCCGCGGCTCTTCTGCGCAGAGTGCTCGTCGCAGGGGCCGTTCGAAAGCCTCCGCCTCAGCGACCAGGGTGAAGTCTACGTCTGGTCGATCATCCACCAGGCGACGCCCTACGTGAAGGCGCCCTACATCGCCGCCGTCGTCGACCTGCCCGAAGGCGTGGCCGTCAATACGAACATTGAAGGCGTGGAACCCGATCCGAAGAACCTTAGCTTCGGCATGAAGGTCAAGATGTACACTGAGAAGGTCTCCGAGGACAAAGAGGGCAACTCGTACATCGCCTACAAGTTCAAGCCGGTCGAGTAGCCACGGACGCAGGAAGGAGAAAAGCCCATGCGTGAAGTCGCCGTTATTGGCGTTTCCATGATCAAGTTCGGTCGCTATCCCGACCGTGATTTCGCTCAGCTTGCTGCCCAGGCTGGCGTCGAAGCTCTCAAGGATGGGAGCGTCGAGATGAAGCAGATCGAGGCACTCTACAGCGGTAACCTCTATCAGACCTCGGGTTCCGGCCAGCGCATCCTCCAGCAGATGGGCCAGACGGGCATCCCCGTCGTGAACGTCGCTAATGCCTGCGCCACCGGCTCCACCGCTTTCCGCGAGGCGTACTATGCGATCGCCTCCGGCGCCTATGACATTGTGATGGCCGTCGGCTCGGAGCAGATGGGTAAGCAGGGCCTCCTCGGTTCGCGTGGGGACCCAGCAACGAGCCTCGAGGGCCGCGTTGGCTCGTACATGATGCCGGCTGTCTTCGGTTTCGCCGGCATGGAGCACTCGCGCGCCTACGGCACTTCGCAGGAGCAGTTCGCTCTCGCGAGCGTGAAGAACCACTTCCACAGCACGATGAACCCGCTGGCCCAGTACCAGAAGGAATCGCCGCTGGATGAGGTGCTCAACAGCCGCATGATTTCGTCCCCGAACACGCTGCTGATGTGTTGCCCCACCGGCGACGGTGCTGCCGCCGCTATCCTGACCTCGATGGACAAGGCTCGCCAGTTCACCACCCAGCCGATCAAGGTTGCGGCCTCGGTGCTCACCAGCGACCCGTACACCCCGCGCGGTCAGACACTGCCCGACATCAACACCCTCACCCGTAATGCCGCCAAGATCGCTTACGAAACCGCCGGCATTGGGCCCGAGGACCTCGACCAGGTCGAGCTGCACGACTGCTTCGCAACCGCGGAGCTCCTGCACTACGAAAACCTCGGTCTCTGCGGCGAGGGCGAAGCCGGTGCACACGTCGCCAGTGGCGCACCGTGGCTCGGGAACACCATCCCGACCAAGTACCAGGAAGATGTTGCGCCCTACCAGGACAAGACCTACCAGCCGAAGAGCAAGGCGGTTGTCAATGCCTCGGGCGGACTCCTCTCCAAGGGGCACCCGCTCGGTGCAACCGGCGTGGCGAACATCGCCGAGATCGTCTTCCATCTCCGCGGCCAGGCCGGCGGCCGGCAGGTCGAAGGCTCCAAGGTTGGTCTCGCCCACGTCATTGGCCTCTGCTCCGCCTGCACGATCAACGTCCTGCAGAAGTAGCTCCGGCTGATCCATGAACCAGGACGGGCGGCCCGCAAGGGCCGCCCGTTTTTGATGCCTTCCGCCGTGTCGCCTCCGTGAGGCGCAGCGAAGCCTAACGTTTCCCTTTCGGTTTCATCGCCCCTAAACGTTCGCGGTCGTACGCTCGCTAAGTGGCGAAGCGAGCCTTTGATGTCATCATCGCGTTGTTCATTGCACCGGTCGCCGCCCTTGTCGCGGGAATCATGGCCCTTGTGCTGGCCATCGAACTGCGCGGCAACCCCTTCTTTGTGCAGGAGCGTATCGGCCTGAACGGAACACCTTTCCGTATGTACAAGCTTCGCACCATGCGCCACCCCGCCCCCGGCGAGCAGCGATGCTATCGCATCGACGACTGGTCCTCTTTCGTCTTCAATCCCCCGGGCGAGGAGGATCCGCGGGTCACGCGTGCCGGCGCCTTCGCACGCAAACTCTCCCTCGACGAGATTCCCAACCTCATCAACGTGCTCCGTGGCGAAATGAGCCTCGTCGGTCCGCGCCCAGAGATTCCCGAGATCGTGGCGCAGTATCCCGAGGCGTACCACCGCCGCCACAGCGTTCTGCCCGGCGTCGCTGGGCCGGCCCAGGTGAATGGACGGTCGGATTTGCCTTATGACGAAATCCTGCAATACGATCTCGCATACGTGGACCACCACTCCGTGTTGACCGATATCCAGGTCCTCGCGAAGACAGCGCTCGTGGTCCTCTCCGGGAGCGGCGCCCGATGAGCACCCGGAATCGCTCCCAGGCCCCCGATCCTCCCGCCCCGCTGCTGGCCCGGCTCTTGCCGGGAGATCCCCTCGGGACGGCCGGCGCCATTGCACTCGATATCCTCGTGGTGGTTGCAGCGTTCATCTCCGCGCTGCTGCTGCGCTTCGACGCCGAAGTGCCGCGCGTCAATGCCGAGTTCGCCGCC
>JALOAP010000164.1 GCA_023228745.1 Dehalococcoidia bacterium
CGAAGCCGGCGAAACGCCCTGGTGCCTGTTGGATTACTTCCCGGACGACTGGCTGATCGTGATCGACGAATCGCACATCACCTTGCCGCAGGTGCAGGGCCAGTACTTCGGCGACCGCTCGCGCAAGGAGACGCTCGTCGAGTTCGGCTTCCGGCTTCCCAGTGCACTCGACAACCGTCCACTGACCTTCGAAGAGTTCGACCAGCACATCAACCAGTGCATCTTTGTGAGCGCGACGCCCGGCGACTACGAGATCCAGCGATCCACCCAGGTCGTGGAGCAGGTGATTCGTCCGACAGGCCTCCTCGACCCGGAGATCGTGGTTCGGCCAACGAAGAACCAGGTCGACGACCTGATGGAAGAGATCCGCCTCACGGTCGACAAGGGGCAGCGCGTGCTGGTCACGACGCTCACGAAGAAGATGGCGGAGGACCTCGCCGACTACCTCGTCGAAATGGGGATCAAGACGCACTACCTCCATGCGGAGGTGGAGACGCTCGACCGGGTGGAGATCCTGCGCGACCTGCGGCTCGGGGTGTACGACGTGGTCGTAGGGATCAACCTCTTGCGCGAAGGGCTCGACCTACCCGAGGTCTCGCTCGTCTGCATCCTCGATGCCGACAAGGAAGGTTACCTGCGCTCGAACCGATCGCTGATCCAGACCATCGGGCGGGCGGCGCGCCACCTCGAAGGCCGTGTAGTCATGTATGCCGACACCGTGACCCAAAGCATGCAGAACGCCATCGACGAGACCTACCGGCGCCGGGCGATCCAGGAGCAGTACAACATCGACCACGGCATCGAAGCGAAGGGCATTGCCAAGGCGATCAAGGACATCACGGACCACGTGCGCCAGGTCGCTGAGGAGCAGGCAGAGTACCGGGACACGAAGGACCTGCCAAAGGATGAAATCCTCCGGATGGTGAAGGAACTCGAATCGCAGATGAAGGCGGCCGCGAAGAACCTGGAGTTCGAGAAGGCAGCCGCACTGCGCGACCAGGTGGTCGAACTGCGGCGCGAGCTCGTGGGCAGCGACGAAGAGGAACTCAAGGCGTTCGCGGCGGTCGCCGGGCGCGGCGGGCCGCTGCGCTATGGCCGCAGCCAGGCGGGTGGCCGCGACCGCAGCCGGCGGGGCCGCCGCCGCTAGCGCGTTGCTACGTACGTATACACTGGGAGCGGCAGTCTGAACGAACCAGAATTCGAATGGGATGACTGGAACGAAGGCCACATAAGCGCCACGTCTTCGGCTTCGACACGCCGAGGAAGTTTTTGATCATCCATTTGGATACACCTATCCCTCCCCACGATCCGGCGAGACGCGGATGGTGCTCGGCGAAACCGAGGGGCACTGCGTCCCCGCTCTCTACACCTTCCGAGGCGAGGCAATCCGCGTCATCACGGCGCGGGATGCGAACAACTGGTAACGCCACCGCTACAACGAGGGAAGGCGGCATCGATGAGCAGACTCATTGAGATCAACTCCCCTGAAGAGATCCCAGACTTCGAGAGTGACGGGGAAGCTGCTGAGTTCTGGGACACGCACGCCCCCGGGGCCACATTTCTTCGATGGAGTTTGAGCGCGATCCTCGGCTCCCGCCCCCTCGTCGCAAAGCCCGCCCACTCTCCGTCCGCTTCGACGCGGACACCATCGACCGGCTGAAGGCCCTTGCGGCACGACGGAACAAGGGCTACCAGACGCTCCTCAAGGAGTTCGTTTGCGAGCGGCTGTACGAAGAGGAGAAGCGCGAAGGCATCCTCCCGGCTCGCGAGGAGTAGTTGTCACCGGCCTGACCTCGCGCCGGCACGACGCTGGGCTCCAAGCCCCCGGTGGCTCCCAGAACCGCAGAGCGCGCAGGCCTGAGACGTGCACCCGCTGCGCTTGCGGGCGGCTCAGCCGAGGAAGCCAGTGACCTCTGCGACGTACTTGTCCGTCTGCTCGACGGGGAGCATATGGCCGGCGCCATCGATCTCGACGAGCTGGGATTGCCGGATCTTCGAGACGAAGACGGGCCCGTAGGCCGGCGCGATGAGCTTGTCTTGCTTGCCCCACAGGATCAGCGTGGGCGCCTTCACGCGATGGATCCGCTTCTTCAGCCCCTTGTCCGGGATGGGCCACATGAACTTGCCTGCCGCGGCGAAGTTCGCGAGCTGGAGATACATCACCTCTGCGAGCTCGTCCTGGTTCGCGGGCGGCTTGAAGAGCTCGGCCACCACGGGGCTCGCCGGGTCCGCGAAGAGCAACCCGGGTAGCTCCGGCGGGAGCACCGAGAACATGTCGGCGACTGGCGACTCATCCAGCCAGAGTCCAGTCGGCGCCACGAGCACAAGCTTTTTGACAAGATCCGGCCGGGCGGCCGCGAGCTCGGCCGCGAAGCTCCCGCCCAGTGAGTGGCCAAGCACATTCACCGGGGTCTTCAGCCCCAGCGCATCGATGAGATCCTGGAGGAAGAAGACCAGGTCGTGGGTGTCGTCGATATCCTGCAGACCGTCCGTGTCGTCCCAGCCGGGCAGGACTGGAGCGATGACTTCGTAGGATGCGGCGAGCCGCTCGAGGTCGGGCGTGAAGCCACGGCCCATCCCCCCGGCATTGTGGATGTAGAGCAGTTGCTCCCCGGAGCCGGCCCGGTAGACCGGCACGTTGAACTGCCCTTCATTGACGGACACAGTGGTTGGTTCCACGGTCATGCGCATTTCCTCTGCTTCAAATCCGCCCCAGCCAGGCTGAGGCGCGCATGGTAGCAGCGGCACCTGTCCGCCGTCAGCTACTGGTCACCGCTCAAACGGGGCCTGATCGGGCGGAAGAGGGCTTCCTGCGCGACGGATGCGACGCGCGTGCCATCGCCCGAATACATCGCCCCGAAAATAACGGCACGTGCTGCATGAGCGACCGGACTCTCACTCGTGTAGAGGATCCAGTCGTCATACCGGGGCGGGTGATGCCACCAGATCGCGTGGTCGAGGCTCGCACCGGTGGTCGTCGCCCAGAGGCCGTAGGGCGCGGCGACGGTGCCGATGAAGCCGCTATCGCTCATGTAGGCCATGAAGGCAGCGTGGATCACCGGGTCGTCGGGGAGCGGCCCCAGCGGACGGGTCCAGACGGCGCGCGACGGGAGACGCTCCGCCGCGGCAGCCTCCCCGATAGGCTCGGCGCTCCGAATCTCGATAGGCGGGTTCCAGGTGCGCCGCCGCATGGGCGGAGCCTTTATCTTCAGCGTCTCCCACCACTCTGGCTGCCCCTCCGGGCCGGGCACATGGGGCATCGATTCCTGGAAGGCGAGGCCCTCCTCAGGGAGGGTGTAGCCGACGGAGGCTTCGAAAATGGCATCGCCGTTTTGGATCGCCGTGACGCGCCGGGTGAGGAACGTCCGTCCCTCGCGGATGCGTTCGACGGTGTACTCCACGGGGGTGGACGGTTTGCCCGCCCGCAGGAAGTAGGAATGGAGCGAATGGATAGCGCCTTTCGTGGCGGTACGCCCGGCGGCGACCACGGCCTGGGCGAGGATCAGCCCGCCAAAGAGGCGGCCTTCGTCCTGGTCGGTGTCTGCGCGGAAGTGGTCCTCGTCGAGCTGTTCGAGGTCGAGGATGTCGAGCAGCCGCTCGACTGGACGGGTGTCGCTGTTGTTCATGGATAGTCGCGGTTCGCGCCGGCCCGCCGGTCGCCTGCCACTGTGCTCCTGGGTGAGATTCGTATAGCGATCATAGGCGCCGTTTGTACCCTCCGTCACGACGGATGTGGGCGTACGGCGCTACCCTTTCGCGCATGAGTTCGCAGTTGGCGCAGATCAACGGCTTTCGCCTGCGCTATCGCATCGAGGGCAAGGGGCCGCTCGCGGTCTTTGGCCACGGCTTGATGGGCTCGATCGAACAGATCGACGAAGCGCATGCTCAGCTCTCCGCGCTGCATGATCGCGTTCGCCTCCTGACGTACGACGCGCGCGGACACGGGCAGTCCGAGGGGCCGCGCAACCCCGCGGGCTACACCTGGGAGACGCTTGGCCAGGACATGTGCGGGCTGATCGCGCACGCCGGCGATGAGCAGGCAATCGTGGGTGGTGCTTCGATGGGCGCGGCGACGGCACTCTGGGTCGCACTCGAACGGCCGGAACTGGTGCGTGCGCTGGTCCTCGCGATGCCGCCGCCACTTGGCCACCACTCGATGCGTGAAGAGGCAGAGCGGCAGGCCGTGACCGTCCTCGACATGCTGGCCGCCGCCGTAGAGAACTATGGTCTGGAAAAGACAGTCGAGCTGGCGCGCATGATGCCCGGCTTCGCTGCGAACCCCGAGGACGCGGAGGCGCGCGTGAAGTGGCTCCTCGCGCAGAACCCGCTCGCCCTCTCCTACGGCGTTCGTGGGTTGTTGCAGGCGCCATTCCACGACCCGGCGCTCTACGCGACCATCCGCGTGCCTACGCTGGTAATCTGCCACGAAGGTGATGGTCTGCACCCGGCCCGTGCGGGCGAACTGCTGCGCTCGCACATCCCGGACTGCGAGCTGCACGTGGCGCCAGGCGTCACGCATTGGCGTGATAATGCCGGCGACTTCTTGAATATCATCACCCGCTTTCTCGACCGTGTGAGCTGATTGGCGCTCGTTCTATAGCGCCTTTCCCCTGCGTGTGTGACTGCCGTGTCCCCTCGTCCGCCGAGCTCTGGAGATAAGAGGGGGCAACGTGATGCGAACCAGGCAGCGGGAGCGACAAGGAGCATCCGGGCTCCGGGCATCGGTAGGCGGTGCCTGCTTCGTAGGCCCGTCCGCATGAACACCCACCGGAACGCTTGCCCGCAATCAGCCAACGCTGCCTGGGTGCGGTGCTGAGAATGTCGCACCGTGTTCAACTCCGCCCCCGCCGCGACCTGCTGTTCGCCTATGCCGGCACCTCGACACTGATCACGGGCCTCTACGCACAGGTCCGTGAACCGGCCCACGGCTATTTCGTCGAAGACCATCGGCTGGTATCGCGCGCCGCCCTCTGGGCAGAAGGGCGCGATGTCGACGTGTTCAGCGCGGGACCTGCAGGTAGTGACGGCGTCCTTGCCTGCGCGAAACTCCGCTCGGACGACGACCTGTTGGATGACGCGGTCTACGTGCCGCTCCACTGGCGGCTCTCCGAGGGCCTCGGGCTCGAACTGCAACTTGCAAACCGGTCGCCACACCGTCGTGTGGACCTGCGTTTCGGGCTCGAACTCGCTGCTGATTTCGCGGACTTGAACGACGTCATCAACGAGGAGCAGCGGGAGATCGCCGGCGTTGAAGCGAGTTGGGATGAGGCGAAGCAACAGCTCCGCTTCGAGTGGCAGGAGCCAAGGCTCGATCGCGCAGTGTTGGTGCGTATCAACGGAGACGCACCGGCTTCCTGGAGTGCCAGTGGGATGCGCTCTCCCGGCTGGCCGAAGGCGTTTTCGCATCCAGCGCGCTGTTCGACGAGCATCGCCTTCCCGAGGTCATCGGCGGCCTCCCACGCGATGAGGCACACCCGCACCCGGGCCTTTACCCCCGGTCGAACGCCCCGCAGGCGTGGTCGGCGAGCATGATAGTCCTCATCATCCAGTCGTTCCTCGGCCTGAACCCGGTCGCGCCGCTCGGGTTCGCGTTCATCGACCCGCACCTGCCGCCGTGGCTCCCGGATTTGCGCCTCCAGGGGGTTCGGATCGGCAACTCCGAATTCGACTTCGCGCTGCGCCGGGCGAAGACGGGCGAGACGCGCTATCGCGTGAATCGTCGCCTCGGCCGCATGCGGATTGTGCGGATGCCGCCGCCGGAGGACCCGCGCGGTACTCCCCTGAAGCGCCTCGGCCTGATCCTCCCGGGTAATCTCGCGCATCGTGCCACTCGAGCAGCGCTGATGCCCCGGCCGATTGCCGCCGCGTGCCGTCTGGAATAGCCTGCCCGCATGGCGAAGCCTCGTGTGAAGGCCGGCGGTGGATTCCCGGCGGTCTGGTATGTGATGAAGAAGGGCCGCGAATCCGGCTCCTACTGGAAGCTGTACAAGCGCCTCCGTTCGCGGAACGCCTGTAAGACCTGCGCGCTTGGCATGGGTGGCCAGCGCGGCGGCATGGTGAACGAGCGCGGTCACTTTCCCGAGGTCTGCAAGAAATCCGTGCAGGCGCAGGCCGCCGATATGGCCGGGTTTATCACCGAGGCGTACTTTCGCAGCACGCCAATTTCGGACCTCGCCTGCATGACGTCGGCCGAGCTGGAGCGAGCCGGCCGGCTGACGTTCCCGGTGGTCGCGAACGAGGACGACACACACTACCGGCGTGTCACATGGGCGGAGGCACTCGACCTCGCAGGAGACGCGATCCGGGCGGCTGCACCGGAGGAGACGTTCTGGTACTCGTCCGGGCGTTCGAGCAACGAGGCCGCGTTCTTGCTGCAGCTCGTGGCGCGCGCCTACGGCACTGCGAACATCAACAACTGCTCCTACTACTGCCACAGCGCGAGCGGTGTCGCGCTCGATGCGATCTACGGTTCGGGCGCGGGTTCGATTTCGCTCGAAGACCTGCGCGAGGCCGACCTCGCCATCGTGGCCGGCGCGAACCCGGCGAGTAACCACCCGCGGCTCATTACGCAGCTCGTGGACCTGCGCCGGCGCGGCGGGAAGGTCATCATCGTGAACCCCCTGCGTGAGATCGGGCTGGTGCAATTCCGCGTGCCGTCCGACTGGCGCAGCATGCTCTTCGGCTCCCAGGTGAGCGACATCTACGTCCAACCCCATATTGGCTCCGATGCTGCGTTCTTTGTAGGTCTGCTCAAGGGCGTCATCGAGCGCGGCGGTGTGGACCAGCGGTTTGT
>JALOAP010000166.1 GCA_023228745.1 Dehalococcoidia bacterium
TCGAGGATGACCTGCACAAGTGCCAGGCCGAATGCCTGGTCGGTCGCGCCGTTGATCGGGACCTGCACATCGGCATGGACATGGGAGGGGTTCACATCGGGCGAGATGTTGTACACCTCGGCGCCGTTGTACCGGGCCTCGGCGATGAAGTGATAGAAGGGGATGCGCGTGTAGACGGGGTTCATGTGCCAGATGAGCGCGATTTCAGAATTGAACCAATCGTCTGCGGAAGAGGTGGGGCTGAACTTGCCAAACGTTTCGTAGAGGCCGATGGAGAAGTCGTTGAACGACCCCTGGAGGTCGAGACCCATGCCGCCGATGGTGGTGAAGAAGCGGCCAGTTGGGATGACGGTCGCCATCTCGGGCGTGCCTTCGTGGACGATGGATTCGGGGCCGAGCTCGGTGATAGCGTCGAGCATGGAGTCGGCGATTTCGCTCAGTGCCTGGTCCCAGCTCACGCGGTTCCACTTGCCCTCGCCGCGCTCGCCAACGCGCTTCAGGGGGTACATCACGCGGTCCGGGCCGTAGAGCGACTGGCTCCAGGACGCGCCTTTCTGGCAGCCCATGGGGTTGAAGTCGGGGACGCCTTCTTCGACGGTCTTGAAGGTGCCAGATTGCTCCTCGCGCCAAACGAGCCCGTCCTTCACATAGACCCGCATGGGGCAATTGCCGGGGTAGCAATCGACGCAGTGGGTGCCCCAGTAGACGGCGTCCCACTTCCATTTTTCGCGATAGAGATCGCTTGTTCCGGTATAAATGGGTTGGGAGCGAGTTGGCGCGTTCATGGCGCGCATCGTGCTCCCGGGAATACCGCGCGGTTATGATTGCGGTCATACAGTGGATGTTCGCCACAAATGGAAGCGGGGTGCCGTCCCGAACACCCCGCTTCTCCCCAGCCACGCGCAGGCACTACTCCACTTTGGAGATGCCCACACGGGTCCCCCGCATCACCGGGCTCGGGCACCACTGGGTGACCCAGTAGCGCAGATGGCCGTACCCACCAGCAAGGTGTAGCCACTTCACGAGGCCGGGTTCCACATCGTTCGGGCCTGCCCAGTTGGGGAACTGGTAAGGCTCAAACCCGTTGTACATCACGACCTGTCCCGGTCGTGCACTCGCTGACACGAGTGCGGGCACCTGGAACTCGCCAAGGTCGTTGTGTACTCGAAGCATGTCGTTGTCGCTGATGCCGAGCCGCTGCGCGTCGCGATTATTGACCACGAGGTGCGGTGTGCCACGGTGCGTGTCCTGCATCATCTGGTTGGCAATGTTGAGGGAGTGAATACTCCAGCGGTTGTGCCCACTCGTTATCGCGAATGGGTAGTCGCCGCCACTCATCGGTGCATCTTTGTGTGTCGGCAGGTGTTCGTCCGCTTCGATGAACCAGTCGTGCTCAATAAGGAATTGTGCGCGGCGGCAGAGCGTCGGGTAGGGTTCACCCTTTTCGACGTGGTTACGCCAGGGCACGAAGGTTTCATCTGGCTTTGGATCGGTTGCCTGGCCAAGCCCACGCGGCGAGATGCCGAGGCTCTCCCAGCGGTAGTAACCCCGTTCGCGGATGTCCTCGAGGCTGGCGCCGGCCGGCAACGCGCCGGTGAGGGCGCTGTCGCGAAGCATCTCGTCGGCCATGACTTCGCAGTCGTCGAACTGCCCGTCCCGGGTGTAGTGGGACATAGCGTTGGCCGGGTCGTGCTTGCCGCCGCGGGCGTCTGTGAACGGTTGGAAGTTACGAGCGCGTGCAGCCTCTTCCAGCCCCTGTGCGAGGCGGCGGAACGCCTCCCACTCGTCGACTGCCTCACCCGGCGGGTCCACCGCCTTGTCGCAGAAGGTGAGGTTCATGGTGTGGGTGCTGGGAATGCCGAACCCGATCTTCTCGTACTGCTGGGCGATGGGGAGCACGAAATCGGAGTAGAGCGCCGTTGTGCTCATGCGGACGTCGAGAGTGACGACCATGTTGAGCTGCGGCCACAGGTGCTCGAGGAGCATCTTGCCGCCGCCGCGCGTGCGCCGGATGACGTTGCCACCGCATTCGATGAGCACACGGGTCGGCTGACTGGGTTTCGGGAAGTCGGTCCCCTTCCACCAACCCTTGCTGTCGGCCTCCTGGAAGTACTCATCGAACGGTCGCCGCATGCTCGGGTCGTGCCAATCGGCACGGTTCCAGGCGTCACGGTAGCCGGCGTGGTGATACCACCAGTAGAGCGGCGAGATCATGCCCCAGCCGCCTTCGGAACCCGCCTTTGCCTGCTCAATGGAGACGATCATCTCAGTCAGGCTGGGGTCCTGGGCCTTGAGGGCGGCGAGGCCCATCTCGCGCATGTCGAGCATGGCAACGACGTCATCCGGCCCGCGCCGGGTCTTCGCAGCGAGCGTGAAGGAGCCGTCGAAGAGGGCTGCGAGCCATGCGCGCACGCCCGTGCCATGCTTGCCCCAGTTGCCGGTGAGCCCGAGCAGGAGAAGTTGTGCGCGGTCGACCAGGTCGCCGTGGTAGAACTTCCCGGCGTTCCCGAGGGAGCCAAGGATGTTCGTTCGCTTCGTCGCGATCTTCCGTGCGAGCGTGCGAATCGTGTCGGCGTGGACACCAGTGATCTCCTGCGCGCGCTCGGGTGTGAACTCCTCCAGCCGCGCGCGCATGAGTGCATAGACGGTCGTGAGGGGGATGGCGCCATCCTTCCCCTGGACGACAAACTCGCCTTCGAGGACAGGGTCGACATCCTCCCACTTGAGATTCGCCCGCGGGGCGGGGACCGCCGTGCCAGTCTTGGCGTCCCAGGCGTAAAGCTGGAGGTCGCTGCCGCCTTCGCGCAGGTCCGATTCGCGCAAATACCGCCTTGTGAGCGGGTTCACCAGCAAAGGAAGGTCCGTCTGTTCCTTCACGAACGCTTCGTGGACGAGACCCTCGGCAACGACCACGTGGGCCATCGCCAGTGCGAGCGCGGCATCGGAACCGGGTGCGACGGGGACATGGAGATCGGCGTGGATGGATGACGGCGAAACGTCAGGGGAGATCGTGACGACTTCGCAGCCGTTGTAGCGCGCTTCGTTTACGAAGTGGATGTGCGGGATGCGTGTGTAGTTCGGGTTGCCGAACCAGATAAGGAAGACTTCAGAGTGGAACCAGTCGTCGATGGAGCTGACCGGGTCGAAGCGCCCCATGGTGAGGTAAATACCGGGGGCGAAGTCGTTCATCTCGGCGTTGACGTCGGTGGTGAGCCCACCCACAACCGAGAGATAGCGGCCGCGCCCGGCGCCGCCCCATGTGCTGATGTTGCAGCCGGACGGGGCGAGGATCGACTCCGAGCCGACCTCTTCGAGCGCGTCCAGGACGGCATCGCCGATCTCCCGGGCGGCCTGTTCCCAGGTCACACGTTCCCACTTGCCGGAGCCGCGTTCACCAACCCGCTTCAGCGGATAGAGGATGCGCTCTTTTCCGTCGAGGAGTTTTGTCCAACCGACGCCCTTCTGGCACCCCATCGGGTTCATGTCGGGGACGCCTTCCTGGATAGTGGGAAAGATGGCGGCGGACTCTTCGCGGACGATCTTTCCGTCTTTCAGGTAGACGCGCATCGGGCAGTTGCCCGGGTAGCAGTCGATGCAGTGGGATGCCCAACGCACTTCATCCCAGCTCCAGCGTTCCCGATAGCGATCGACCACGGGCAGGGGTTCCGCCTCTTTTGACGGCGGACTCGACGGGATAACGGCCACAGGGGACCTCCTCATGCGGCACAGGAAAAGAGAGGAGTTGGGGCTGCTCGGGAGCAGAGGGAAGTTCCGTGGGATTTCCGGGTGGGGGAAAGCGAGCCAGCCCCACAGGCAGTGTGGGGCTGGCTAGAAGTAAAGCGATATGACCTGTATCATGCCGGCGCTACGTGTCGTCATGCGCGGAAGCGTCAGGGCTTGCGCCGGTTGCCTGCGAACACCGAGCAGTCGAACTGACAGTCATCACAGCCGGCGTATGCCATCAGGCGCCGCATGTCGACGATCTCGATGATTTGTGACTTCGTGCGAACGATTCCCTCGCGCTGGTACTCGGAGATGACGCGGATAGCGGTCTCGAGCGTCACCCCGGCACGATCGGCGATGTCCTGGCGGGTAAGCCGGTAGCCGATGCGGACACCGTTTTCGTCCTGGGTGCCAAACTGCCGCATAAGGTGCAGCAGGCCGCAGGCGATGCGCCCGCGCGAATCCTTCAGGGTTGTCACGGCACTGGCGATGTCGCGCTGCCGCATCTCGAGGCAGACCTGGTCGATCGCGTTGTGGAGGGTGACCGGGTACCGCCGCACCACTGATAGGAGAACCGGGCGCGGGAGGAATACGAGGACAGCGTCGTCCTGGACGACGGCTGTCGCGGTATACGGACGGCCATCGAGCACGGAGGTGAGTTCGACGGGCATGTCCGGCCCCTTGAAGCCCACCACTTGTTGGCGGCCGTCGGCCATGACGTGCACCAGTCGCAGGCGCCCGCGGCCAAGGATCCAGAGGCCCTTGCTTGGCTCGCCTTCCTCGAACACCTCGCTTTGCGCCGAAAAGGAGTACATCCGCGAAGCGCGGGCAATGCGCTCGATGTGGGCCTCGTCGAGGCCGGCGGTCAGGACACAGCGGTGCAGCACGTCAGATGCAGTGAGGGCGCTACCCGGCGTCCGTGCTCCCACGATCACATGACTTCCCATGATTGACTACCTCGCGCCCCGATTAGCGCGCAAGAAAACGCTAATGGCTGTGACTATTGTCACTTCGCAGGCAAGAACATGCGCTATCGGAATGTGGCCCCCCGGGGTGCGGCACTCGCTGCGGCTGTGACCTCGGCAACGGGCGTATCCGCGACGGGCTCTTGCGACTGTCCTTCGATCGAGATCCGCGGGAGTACGCGGTCCAACCAGCCTGGCAGCCACCAGTTCCAGCTGCCCATGAGCTGCATGGTAGCTGGCACGAGGAGCAGGCGCACCACCGTCGCGTCGATGAACACGGCAACGGCGAGGCCGAGCCCGAACTCCTTCACCACTCGCTGATCGTTCAGCACGAAGCTGAGGAAGACGACGATCATGATGGTTGCTGCCGCCGTGATCACACTCGCTGTCGCGGCGAGGCCGTGGGCGACCGACTGCGCGTTGTCGCGCGTCCGCAAATACTCTTCGCGGATGCGGCTGACGAGGAACACTTCGTAATCCATGGAAAGCCCGAAGAGCACCGCGAACAGCATCATGGGCAGGAAGGACTCAACCGGCCCGGCCTTGTCCGCGCCCGTGAGCTGGAGCCCCCAGCCCCACTCGAACACTGCCACAACAACCCCATAGGCGGCGCCGATGGAGAGCAGGTTCATGAGTGCAGCCTTGAACGCGATGACAAGCGAGCGGAAGACCATCGTGAGCAACACGAAGCTGATGCTGATTACGATGGTGAAGAAGAGCGGCAAGCGGTCGCCGATGCGGTCGGCGATATCGACGTAGCGGGCGGTTGTGCCGGCCACGAACACGTTCGCCTGGGACTCAGTGCCCTCGAGAACCGAGGGGAAGGTCTGTCCCCGGAGCTCGTGCACGAGCGCTGTGGTTGCCGCATCCTGCGGCGCACTCTCGGGGATGACCGAAAAGAGCGTGACACGACCATCGGGACTGGTTTGCGGTGCGCCAACCGCCGCTACCCCGGGAGTTCCCTCGGCCGCCTGGCGCAGGCGCGATACGCCGGTAGACGTGCCTCCATCTACCACGATCTGCAGTGGCCCATTCGCCCCCGGTCCGAATGCCTCGGCGGTGATGTCATAGGCGCGCCGGGTCGTCGAGGAGGAAGGGTTGTTCCCTGCGTCGGCTGAGCCAAGGCGCATATCGAGCAGTGGGATAGTCAGCACGATCAGCACAACGGCGCTGACTCCGAAGAAGAGGTATGGCCTCCGCATGATGGCGAGTCCCAGCCGATACCAGGGGCTCTCCTCGTGACGGACATCCGCCGGCCGGCGCACGCCGATGCGGTGACCCGCGAAACCCAACAGGGCCGGCAACACCACCAGCGCGACGACGACCGCGAACAAGACCATCAATGCTGCCGCGAGGCCGATCCAGCCGACAAACGGGATGCCCATGAACGACAGCCCAAGCAGGGAAGTGATGACCACGCCGCCGGCAAAAATGACGGATTTTCCTGCCGTAGCCAGCGCGCTTCCCACCGCCGCCTCGATTGTCATGCCCGCAGCGACGTTTTCGCGGTGGCGGGCAACGATGAAGAGCGCGTAGTCGATCCCAACCCCGAGCCCGAGCATTGCCGCGATGTTCGGGCCGAACTTGCTCAGCTCGACCACTGAGGTCATCGCGAAGATCGCGGCGAAGCCCCCGGCGAGGCCGAAGAGTGCCGTACCGATAGGGAGGAACGTGGGGACGAGTGCCCGGAAGAGGAGGTAGAGGATGATGAATGCCACGACGAGGCCAAGAACGGTCGACTCGTTCGGCCCTTCGTGCTCCTGGGCCACGGCCACAGGCCCACCGAACTCCACGGCCAGATCGGCGCTACGGGCAGCGTCCATCGCGGCCTGCAGCTGATGGATGTCCTCGGACCGCACTTCGTCGGCAGGAAGAGAGAATTGCACGCGGGCCACGCCCACGGTGCCGTCGGCAGAGAGCAGGCCACTCCCGGGCGCATAGGGGGACAATACCGCCGCAACCCCGTCGAGTGCCTCCGCCTGCGCAACGAGGTGCTCGACCGATGCCCGGACTGCTGGGTCCTCGAGGCCGCGACTGGCCTTCAGCACGATGTCGCCGTAGTCGCCCGAGCGTGCCGGGAAGGCTGCTTCGAGAAGCT
>JALOAP010000167.1 GCA_023228745.1 Dehalococcoidia bacterium
GAAATATGGCTAAGGCATTGCCAGGTACCGGTGGTCGTCGTGCGGCCATTGAAGCCATCGACGCTCTAATGGGCGACGAGGACAACCTGGCGCTTTTCCGTGAGCGTCTGCAAGAAGAATTCGAGAAGGATCCTTTACATTTTTATAATGAATTCGTAATTCCGCTGGTGCCTAAGACGCACATGATTCAGGATAACACTGATAAAGGCATTCAGATCAATATTGTGATGAAACGTGAACCGAAACAAGTACAAGCTACAGTGAGAGATGCCGATGTCGCGAATCCGGTAATTGAGTTGAACGAAGGGGATCTTGACGATTCCGATGATAACTCGGGTATTCTTCTAAATCCTGGTGATTAAAAATGCCAGAATATAGCATAGAAGTTGCACCTAAGAATTGGAACTTCCTGCAGAAGTACAATCACATACGCAATAAATTGCTATACGGGGGGGCAGGAAGCGCTAAATCTTGGTCGGTTGCACAGTATTTGCTCCTTGAAAAGTTTTATAAGCTGCAAAACATAGGTATCTTAGTCGTTCGTAAGACGCTACCTGCGTTGAAATCCAGTGCTTATGAACTCATGTTGGCGCAAATTAAAAAGTATAAACTCCCACATGAGCTGAATAAGTCGGATTTGCGCATTACTTTCAACGATAACTTCATACTTTTCCGTGGATTAGACGATGTCGAGAAGATCAAATCCATTGAAGGTGTGAATTACGTTTGGGTAGAAGAAGCGACGGAAATATCTCAGTTTGATTGGTTGCAGTTATCTCTTCGTGCTCGAGCTAATAACCCGAACGCGGGTGAGATAAATCAGTTGTTTGCATCCTTCAATCCTGTCGATGAAACGTCTTTCTTAAAGCCGCTTACTGAGTGTCCTAAACGCAATATGGCCGTATGCCACACGACGTTCCGCGATAATCCATTTCTCTCAAGAGAAGAACGCGCGGTTATCGAAGATTTGATTAACCATGATGTGACGTATGATGCCATATATAATAAAGGATTATGGGCGTCTCCTGGTAACGTTGTCTATACGAACTGGAAGGTCACGACCAACTGGCCTAAACGTTTTCAGTATACTACGTATGGAATCGACTTCGGTTATAATGCACCGAGCGCACTCATCGAAATCAACCTGCTGGATAACGTAATATACGAACGCGAGCTGCTCTATAAGAGTAAACTCACAAACACAGACCTCATCGAGCAGCTCAAGATACTTATCCCACCGCGTAATCGCGGTTGCGTGATTGTCGCCGATTCGGCAGAACCAGATAGGATTGAAGAAATCTATAAAGCTGGTTTTAATATCCATCCTGCGGTTAAAGGTCGTAATAGTATTAAAGATGGCATTGACAAAGTCAAGCGGTGGGATATTAGAATTCATTATGAATCTCCTAATTTAATTGCAGAGAAACGATCCTATAAGTGGAAGCAAGATAAGAATGGTATTATTCTTGATGAAGTAGTGCCTTTCAAAGATCACTTAATGGACGCTGAACGATATGCGATTAGCCTATTAGATCCTACTCCTGTTTCCTTGATTGAAGTAGGGCAGTACGACTTAACGGGCTTAGCTAACCCACTGGAAGAGCTTCAAGCATTATTTGGTGGATAATGATCAGAGAAGATAAAGACAATCAAGTGCAAAAAATGACGGATACAGAGCTCCAGGAGCAACTTAACTGGATGCAATATCAGCAGGCACTGAAACTTATGTCCATTGCTGAAAGCATCCCGAATTTTGCTCGTGACAATGATGAATCCAACTGGCGCGTCCTCACTAATCTCAGTGCCGGTTCGTATACTGAAAGCGAACTTAGCGAGATGCGAGATGCCTGTAATTCACTTTATTACACGGATCCCAGTGCTCGGGGCATTATCGATACCATGGTGAATTTCATCATTGGTAAAGAGTGCACCATCGCTCCAAAGGATGAAGACGAAACTGTCCGAGATTACTGGAAGCACTTCTGCGAAATCAATAATATGGACATGCGCATCAAAGAGTGGGTTATTCGTACACTAAAAACAGGCGAAAGTTTTGTGCGTATGTACCCACACAATCCAAGCGTATCGTATGTGCATGACATCCCGCTTCGGTATCAAGTGCCCTTGATTAGATTCGTCAATCCTAATGACATCACGGATACCGAGGGCACGTTCACACATGGCATCCACACGGACTCGAATGACATCGAGACGGTAGTCGAATATATCCACCGCGTCGCTCGGCCGGATGGATCGTACTCTCGTGAAGTAATACCTGCTGATCAAATCATTCATACCAAAATTCTGGTCGATAGCGATGTATTGCGTGGGCTATCCTTTTTGGTGGGTATTGCTAAATACATTAAGAAGTACTCTGAATGGTTGGATGATCGTTGCGTTCTCAATAAGATTCGCACAATGTTCAACCTTATTATGAAGGTAACGGGAAGTCCTTCCGCGTTTGCTCAAAAGTTCGAAAGCGCAGAGTACACTACCTCGAGCTCTTCCAATACTGTCGCAAAGAAAATGCCTAAGCGCGGAAGCGTGCTTGTGTCTACACCAGGAATTGAGTACGAGTATCAGAACTTAAATATCCGCGCACAGGATACTGTAGATGACGGACGCGCTATTGAATTGATGCTGTCTAAAGGAACCGGTCTTACAGAGTACATTACTCGCGGTGACGCGTCGAACGCAAACTATGCATCGAGCATGGTTAGCGAATCGCCGATGGTACGCGTATTCCAGGCTTGGCAAGACTTCTTCCAAACACCCTTCCGCCATCTATACCGAAAAGTGATTCGATATGGCCTTGAGCACGGACAGATACCTTCACGTACCAAACGCACTATTGTCGTAATCAACGACGCCAACGGTACAGAAGAAGTAAAAGAGGAAATGGGCGATATCAATCGCGATTGCACGGTCAACTTTGAAACTCTTATCCACCGCGATGTCAAAGATGAAGCTGAATCCTTTGCTATTCATAAACAAAACGGCTGGGATAGCGATCAGGGCATTATGATTAAACTGGGTAATGATCCTGAGGCCGTGCGTAAACAGTTGCGTCGGGAAGAGACGCTTCTTTTAGCTCGAATGGAGCGTATGCGTAAAGTGCAGGCTATTTTGGATCAAAACGAAAATTCTGAAGCCCGGAAAAATAAGCAGCCGGATCCTGGAGACGGTAATCCGCCTTCGAATGGAAATCCTAATGGCGAAGATTAAAGGAAATCCTATTATCACAAGTGCTACAGAAGCTGCTCGTAAGAGTTGGGAAGCTTATGTAGATTCCCAGCTTGAAGAACTTGTGAAGGTATTTGAGGGTGCTGCTCAAATTATTCAAGGGAAGATTTATACCTCTGCACGCAGTGACGTTATTCAGCAGCAGAGATTACAAGCCCTTCAAGAGACCATTGCTGCCGAACTTAAGGGAGTTCGGGAGCACATGCTACAACGCGCTAAGCATGGGGTGGAATACTCAATACACGCTGCTCTGGAAGACAGCATCAAAGTAATGAGTAAAGTGCGAGTTGATGGCATACAGTTGGGTTCTTCGTATTTTACTTCTGCTGGAATACTTCGTCGCTGGAGTCCTGCCAAGGGGACGTACGCATCAAGTGCTTGGGCGAACATCCACAAGAACGCCCTTGATCACTTGATGCGTTACCGTCCCTGGGGTCTTACGCTTTCTCAAGAGGTGTGGAACGTTACTTGGCAAACTCAAGTGCAATTATATCGCCGTTTAGGTATGGCTGTTGTTACTGGTGAAAAGGTTTCGACGCTTATTCCTGAAATACGTCATTTACTGGGTGTATCAACTAAGCAGACGATGATAGCGCAAAAGCTACTTAACCCTGGTACGGGTATTTATCGCAGCATGACGGCTAACGCATCGCGCCTTATTCGTACAGAGTTAAACCGTGCATACGTAGAGGGCGGCCACCGTTACATGATGCAAAAAGATTTCATCACGGGTGTTATCCACCGCGTAGGCAGCGGGCGTCCTTGTGACGATTGTGCTGATTTAGATGGAAATTTTTATCCTAAAGGGGAGTACTCGGAAATACCTGTTCACCCGCACTGTATGTGCTATGAAGAGTTTGTTATTGAGGATAGATTAGCCGCATGAACGTTCAAAGGTTAAAATCTGATATGCGCGCACTGTTGGAACCTGTGTTCCGTCAGTATGCGCATATGCATAATCCTATGTGGGGTAAATATATCGATAAAGCGGATACCCATTTCGATATCGCAATTACTCGATATCATGACGTACGTGCGTGCCTAAAGCATTCTCCAAAATCTCTTTTGGATTTGGGAGCTGGGGCGGGCTATACACCTTATATATTTGCACAAGAAGGTACTCAAGTATCTGCTCTTGATTTACCGTATCAAGATTTTTACGATGCCTGCTTACAAGCATTAGGTATTCCAAAGCTTGCTCGCACGATTGAGGGCGGTGAGCTTTTAGAGCTTCCGCGTAAGTATGAAGTCATTACCGGTTTCGCCGTGACTTTTGACCGGATACAGAAGACTTCTCCGGAAGTAGTATGGTCTGTAGATATGTGGGAGATTTTCTTAGACGATCTCCTTAATAATTACCTCCTTTCGCCGGGTATGCTTTACCTTGAATTAGTACGCCCTTTAGACCTACGGTGGGGAGATAGCGTCATGGACCCAAAAGTAATCGAGCTGTGCAAAAAGAAATATGGCGCGGTCGTCGGTTACAAGACTATTATAATTAAGCAATGATAAAGCTATTCGAAAAATTTAGAAAGGGCAAAAGCATGCCAGCCGATAAGACAACTCCGTTCACCATTGAAGTGGATCTGTCTGAAGCAATCATATCCACCGCCAATCCCCGGATTGTAGAGAATGTTGCTATCTTAGGTCCGGTAAGCGTAGATGCTCAAGGTAAAGTACGCCGGCGTTATACTCCTGAATGCTTACAGCAGGCTGTAAGCGTTTTTGAGGGCGCTCCTGCGTATGCAGACCATCCCGATAAGAGTAAAATCGGGCAGCCTCGTTCTATCCGTGATCTATTCGGGTATTACAAGGGAGTACATGCGAATCTCGCAGAGGGTAAACTGCGTGGTTCTCTTCATGTGATTGCGAATGAACTGGGTAACCATGTTCTTGCAGTCATTAAGGATAACCCGCAGTTAGCAGGTAATAGTATTTGTGCATCCGGGCGTATCCGGATGGAAAATGGCGTTCAAGTCGTCGAGCAGATCATGGCGCGTAGTGCGCATGGGCGTTCATCTGTCGACTTGGTAGTCGATCCTGCGACGACGAAGTCAATTTTTGAAAGTACAAATGAAAACACAGAATTTAAGGAGTCGAAGATGGATTTGCAAAATCTGACGATTGCAGGTCTGTGCGAATCTCGTAAGGATTTGCACGACAAAATCTTCCAGGATGGCGCGGCCTCCCGGAAGGCAGAGATCGACAAGCTCACCGCCGATCTCGCTGAGTCGAAGGGTAAAGTTACCCAGCTTACTACTGAGGTGGACACCCTCAAGGTAAAGGTGGCGCTGTCTGAGTCGCGTACCCTGGTGGACAAGCTGCTCGCTGAAGCCCAGCTGCCGGCTGCTGCTCTTACGGATGTGTTCCGTAATACCCTGTACAATGTACGGGAAAGCAAACAGGGCGACAAAGTCGTTACTGTTGAAGAACAGGTCAAAGCGTTGATCGAAGATCGCCGTGTTTCTCTGGGCCTGACCGGCGTGTTCAATAACGGCAACCCGAGCAATCCGCTGGGTGGCTCGCACCTGAATGAAAGTAAAGGTGGCGCCGTACCTCAGGGCGGTACCACTCTTTCTGGTGCTCAGGTGATTGCCAGCATTGGCAGTTTTCGCAATTAAGCGTACTTGCCAATAACGTGTAACATCTGTATTGTATCGATATTCAAACGTTTAGCATAGGAGTTTCTTATGACTGCAGTAAACAAACAAGTGTTTCGCTACGGTACGCCGACATATGTCGATCTCATTGTCGCGTACAACCAGGCCGTTAAGGTCGGCGAAATCATGGAAATTCCCGCAGGTGGTGGGTTGTCGACGCCCATTGATAATGCTGCGGATAACGCATCGCTTTTTGCGGTTGCGGATGAAGCACACGCTGCGTTGGCAGCGGATGATGGTAAGACGCACCATCTTCGGGCGATTCTGCCCAACCCGTCTTGCGTCTTCGAGTTCCCCGTGGACGGTACACCGAACCTGGTGGTTGGTTCGGGTTTGTCCATGAAAGACAGCCAGACTTTAAAGTTGGCTGCTACGGACCATGTCGCAGTTGCCGTGGAGCCCAAAACGGCAGCTACGAGTGTCAAGTGCGTGTTTTTGGTGCCCCCGCTGCTCGGCGGTGCTGCTCAGGACACCTCCTTCACCTCAGCTTCGTAAGTTGAGTTCCTAACGAGGGTAGTGTCGTATTATTGTAAGTTGCTAACTTAGTAGGAGAACCATATGAGAATTCAAGGTGTTGATTACAACTTGAGGACCATGATACAGAACCGCGGGGTTGCGTGGTTTCAGCAGCATATCATGGGCACCCTTATGGAGAGTGTGAATAGCACACCTCCGATATTGACGCCGGAAGATTTCAGTATCCGCGAGCTGTTTGAAGCTGTGGATTCGCGAGACTTCCCGGTGATCACTGGTGAGCTGCTGTCTCGGCGTATGATTGCATCGTACAACATGGCTGCGCGCGTGGGCGACACCCTTGTTGAACGTATGCCGTCGAACAAGAAGACTGAACGTATTCCTGGATTCGAA
>JALOAP010000168.1 GCA_023228745.1 Dehalococcoidia bacterium
GGTGATGCCCTTGCCCACGAAGGCGACGTCGTAGCCTTCGCCATCGCGGCCGCGATAAGAGATGCGGACCAGCTTCGGAGGCTGATGGCTGCCCTTCGCGACGGAAAGGAGCGAGCCCATGCCCTTGCGCTCCATCTCCTCTCGTTCGAGCACTTCGACCTCGAGCCCGGCGGCGTTCGCCATCTCGGTTGCGCGCCCGGCAAGGTCGGTGGGGGTCAGGTGGTTCGAAGGCTCGTTTGCCATGTCGCGCGCGAAGTTTGCAGCGTCGGCGAGGATGCGGCCGCGCTCGACGGCAGCCGTGATGGCGGCGATCTTCGCCTGGTCCTGCTCGACGATGACGAGCTCGGCGAGTTCGGCCTTCTCGTCGTTCGTGTTGGTATTGTTGCCCTTGTGGCGGGTGAACTTGTAGCCGCCAAGGAGCGCACCCTCGGCGATGGCCTGGGCACACGCTTCCGCATCGAGCCCGGCGATGCCAGCGCCGTGCAAGATGGTGGCGACGCGGCCGACGCCCGGCTTGCGCACGTAGCGTGTGACGTTCGCAGCGAGATTGCGGACGGCATCAACGTCGAAATCGGCGGACTTACCGAGACCGGCAACAACGACGCGGTGCGCGGGGATCTTGCCGAAGGTGTGGATTGTTGTGAGCTCGCCGCTCTTGCCGCGGATGTCCCGGAGCTCGATGAGCTTCGAGATGGCGCCATCGAGCGCCCTGTCCACCGCTCCCGTGGCGCCGCCCGGCGCGGTGACGCCTTCGAAGAGGTTGACCACGACCACGTCGGCGTCGAAACCGGTGATGTCGCCAGCGGAAACGCGAATGTCCAAGATGTTGTGACCTCCGGGCTGGATTTGCTAGGGTGCGAGGCTGAGTGTAGCGGCCCGGGATCGAGGCGGGCAAAGGCCCGGGAGTATTCGCGGAGGACCTGGGATGGCCGTCGTTGAGCGCGCGGGGGTGCGCCGGCACGCAGAAGTGGCATGGCGCGCCACGGAACGAGTAGGCCTCCACGAGGCGGTCATCGTCGTTGTCTCGTTCCTTATCTACTTCGCCGTCCGCGGCATGGTGGTCGACCGCGCCGGGCAGGCGATGGTCAACGCCTTCGACCTGATCGCCCTCGAACGGAAGCTCGGGATCTATTGGGAGCTGGAGATGCAGTCCTGGATCCTCGATAGCTACGTGGTCATCAAGGCGATGAATTGGATCTACTTCTGGGGACACATGCCGCTGGTGATCGTGTTCGCGGTGTGGCTTTGGGCGCGGCACCGCGCTGCCTACACGCTCACGCGCAACGCGTTCCTGGCCTCGGGCGCGATCGCGGTGGTGATCTATGCAACCTACCCCGTGGCGCCACCGCGGCTCGTGCCGTTCGCGGGCTACGTCGACACCATGGCCCTGTTCGACCGCGTGGGCTACAACGCCCAGGAAGTGAGCGCCTTCGTGAACCCGTTCGCGGCCGTGCCGAGCCTGCACTTTGGCTGGTCGCTGCTGCTTGGCGCGGTTATTGCGAAGGTTTCGCCGAGCCCGTTACTGAAGCTCGCGGGCGTACTCTGGCCGATTGCGATGTTCTTCTCGGTCGTGATGACTGGGAACCACTTCATCCTCGATGCCGTGGCCGGCGCGGTCGTCTCGTTCGCCGGCCTCGGCATCGCCGTTGCCCTGCGGGAAGGACTCAGGTTCAAGGACTCAGGACTTAGTGAGCGGCATCGCAGTGCGGGTGCTGGGCCGGAGACTGGAACGCCCGTTGCTGAGTCCTAAGCCCTGATCCCTAAGTCCTCTCCTACCCGCCGTAGTTGACGCCGACTTCCTTCAGTGTGAGGGTGTCGGTCTCACGGTGGACGCCAGCCTCGATTACCTCACCGACGACGACCGAGTGGTCGCCCACGTCGAGGACGTTTCGGACCTCGCACTCGAACCAGGCGGGGGCATCCACGATGATCGGTGCGCCAGTGGTCTTCGTCTCGAACTCGTAGCCTGCGAGCTTGTTACCCTCCGGCTCCACGTGCTTGAAGTACGCGAAGGCGATATCGCGCTGGCCGGTGCCGAGCACGCTGATAGCGAACTTGCCGGTCGCTTTCACGAGGTCATAGGTCTCGGTGCCGCCTTTGACACCGACGACAACGATCGGCGGCTGGAACGACGCCTGGGTGATCCAATTCACCGTTGAAGCCGTTGCCTGTTGTCCCTCGCCCACCCCGAGCACGAAGAGACCGTAAGGAATCATCCGGAGCGCCGTCTTTTTCGCCTGTTCGTCCATGAATGCCTCCGATAGCTTGTTGCCCGGGCAGCATCGCTCGTTTGGCGGTGAGGTAGCAAGGGTTGTTCAGCTTCGCGACTGGAAGACAGGGAGCGGACCGAGCGGTGCGAAGATTTCAATCTGGAGCTCGTCGAGGCTCCCTGCCCACTGCGTCCACGTCCCGCGAGCGTACTGTGCCTCCGGGCTGGAGAGTACGGTCTGGACGGCATCGGTGTCGGTGAAGCTATAGAGACCGAGCCAGGTGCCTGCAGGCGTCTTCCCGGCGCGCACCTCGCCAATCCCGGGGATGTGGTGCACGTCGGGCAAGTGGATGGCCAAAAACCAGTGTTCGAAGCGCTCCGCCGCCTCGGGCAACGGCCTGGCGCGGACCAAAAGGAAAGGGCGGTCGTCGTTCACCCGGTAGCAGCCTCCTCCAGCAACCTCGCGACGAGTTCAACGCTCGGCCCGAGCGGAAAACGTGTGTCGACCACGACGACGGGGACGCTGAAGCGCTGGGCCCGCCCCCGCATCATCTCATACACACCGAGGTCCGCTTGCGACCAGCCATCACGGGGCCGCGCGAGGCGTTCGCGGATGGTTTCTTCCGGCGCGACGATGCGGACAGCGACAAGGGGGACTCCAGTCCGCGCCGCGAGTTGGAGGAAGCGCCGGCGATCCTTTGCTGTCAGGTTGGTCGCGTCGACCACCACCGTTTCGCCCTTCCGCAGCGCTGTGGCGGCCTGGCGTTCAGCGCTGCGGAAGACGCGGGCGTGTTCGGGCGGGGTGTAGGCCGGTTGGGCTGCGAAGGCACGGCGAATGGCATCACTCTCGATGTGGACGTGGGGCAGGCGCTCGGCGAGGTTTCGTGCAAAAGTGGTCTTACCGGCGCCGGGAAGACCGGAAAGAATGACGAGGCCGCAGGGGCGCGAATTCGCTTTGCTGTTGGACATAGCGTGTGATACCGTGCTTCTGTTGACACGATAGGCAAAGGACAGAAGAAGAAGAAGGTTGCTGACCCAAGAGCGCAAGACCGAATTGATTAAGAGCTTCGGGCTCCGTGAGGGCGACACGGGGTCGCCAGAGGTGCAGG
The DNA here is from genome assembly GCA_023228745.1 of Dehalococcoidia bacterium. GTDB lineage: Bacteria > Chloroflexota > Dehalococcoidia > Tepidiformales > Tepidiformaceae > JALOAP01. The sequence goes on from JALOAP010000168.1 coordinate 3,319, forward strand.
TCGCGATCCTTACCGACCGCATCAAGTATCTCACCGAGCACCTGAAGGCGAACAAGCACGACTACCACACTCGTCGTGGCCTGTTGAAGCTTGTCGGCCAGCGCCGCCGGCAGCTTCGCTACCTGAACCGGAAGGATGTCAACCGGTACCGCGACGTCATCGCGCGCCTCGGCCTCCGCAAGTAACGCGGAGGCCTTTGTTCATCTCGCGCAGGCGGGTGACTCTCCTCTCGAACTAGCCCTTTGCCCCGCGCCCACACACCCGGGGACGGTTCTGGCGTTGGCACTTGTGGGGTACTGGCCCCATTGGGCGAAAAGAGCAGAGTACGAAAAGAGTTTGGGACAGGAATGAAAACGTACGAGATAGAAGTCGGGGGACGTCCCCTCACCATCCAGCACGGCATCCTCGCCGGACAGGCAAACGGCGCCGTCACGGTGCGCCAGGGAGACACCGTCGTGCTGGTTACGGCCTGCATGGCCCAGCCTCGGGAAGGCATCGATTTCTTCCCCCTCACGGTCGACTACGAAGAGCGCCTTTACGCCGTCGGTAAGATCCCCGGTGGCTTTCCTCGCCGCGAAGGCCGCGCGAGCACCGATGCCATCCTCGCGATGCGCCTCACCGACCGCCCCATCCGCCCGCTCTTCCCGGATGGCTTCCGCAACGAAGTCCAGATCATCGCGACGACGCTTTCCGCTGACCGCGAGAACCAGCCGGACACGCTGATCACCATCGGCGCCAGCGCCGCGCTCTCCATCAGCGATATCCCGTTCAACGGGCCCGTGAGCGCCGTACGCGTGACCAAGCTCGACGGCGAATACATCGTGAACCCGACCTTCGAGCAGGCGGAAGAAGGTGAACTTGACCTCATCGTCGCCGGTACGAAGGATGCCGTCGTGATGGTCGAAGCAGGTGCGAAGGAAGCACCCGAAGCGGACATCATCGAAGCCATCGAAGTCGCCATGGAGGCGAACCGCGAGATTATCGCGCTGCAGGAGCAGATCGCGGCGGAGGCGAACGTCACGAAGGCTCCGTTCGTTCCGCACGTTCCGAACGAAGAGGCGAATGCCGCCGTTGCGGACTACCTGAAGGACCGCATCGCCGAAGTCGTTGCGACTGCGGCAAGCGAGCGCAGCGAGGCGAATAAGGCGATTCGCGCCGAGCTCGTGGAGCGCTTTGGCGAGCAGTTCACACCAAGCGAACTTGGCGATGCGCTCTACAACGTCATCAAGAAGGCGATGCGCCAGCAGATCCTCGAAGAGGGTCGTCGCGCCGATGGCCGTGATGTGAAGCAGATTCGCGACCTCGACATCCATGTGGGTGTGCTGCCGCGAACCCACGGGAGCGGCCTCTTCAAGCGCGGCGAGACGCAGGTGCTCACCATCGCCACGCTCGGCGGGATCAGCATGGCGCAGAAGCTCGACACCCTCTCGCCCGAGGAGTCGAAGCGGTATATGCATCACTACAACTTCCCGCCCTATTCGGTCGGCGAAGTTCGTCCCATGCGCGGCGCAGGCCGCCGCGAGATCGGCCACGGCGCACTCGCCGAGCGCGCGCTCGAGCCGGTGCTCCCGAGCCAGGACGAGTTCCCGTACGCGCTTCGCCTTGTGAGCGAAGTCATGTCCTCCAACGGCTCCACCTCCATGGCCAGCGTCTGTGGTTCAACCCTCGCGCTCATGGATGCCGGTGTGCCCGTCTCCGCCCCGGTCGCGGGCATCGCGATGGGCCTCATCATGGGCGAAGACGGGAACTACAAGATCCTCACCGACATCGCCGGCCAGGAAGACTTCATGGGCGACATGGACTTCAAGGTCGCCGGTACGAAGGACGGCATCACCGCGCTGCAGATGGACATCAAGATCGGTGGTGTCTCCCGCGAGCTGCTCCAGAGCGCGCTCGAACAGGCGCGCGAGGCGCGTGAATTCCTCCTGGAGCGGATGCACGAAGTCATCGCTGCACCGCGCGAGGAGGTCTCGGACTACGCACCGAAGATGTACCGCCTCAAGATCAACCCGGAGCTCATCGGCACGCTAATCGGCCCCGGTGGCAAGACCGTGCGGAAGATCCAGGAAGAGGCGGGCGGCGCCACTATCGACATCGAAGAAGATGGCAGCGTGTTCGTCGGTGCGATCAACGAGGAGATGGCACGCAAGGCCATCCAGATGATCGAGGGCCTGACGAAAGAGGTGAAGGTCGGCGAGATCTACACCGGCAAGGTGACGCGCCTGCTGAACTTCGGGGCGTTCGTCGAAATCCTCCCCGGCAAGGAGGGCCTCGTCCATATCTCGGCGCTTGGCGCAGACCATGTGGATAGCGTGGAAGACGAGGTGAGCACTGGCGACGAAGTGACCGTCATGGTCACGGAGATCGACAACCTGGGCCGCATCAATCTTTCGCGGCGAGCGGTCCTGCTGGGCGAAGAGCCGCCGGCTCCATCCGCCGGCGGTGATCGCGGGCGCGGTGGCCGCGGTGGCCGCGGAGGTGACCGTGGGCCGCGCAACGGCGGCCGCGGCGAACGCGGCGGCGGACGTGGTGGCGACCGCGGCGACCGCGGGGATCGCGGTGGCGACCGTGACCGCGGGCCTCGCGGTGGCGGTGCTCCGCGCGGCCGGGAGTTTGGTGGCGCACAGCGGGGCGGAAGTGCTCCGGTTGGCGGCGCCAGCCGCGGCTGGGTTCGCCGCTCCGACTCCGACTTCGATGGGCCGCCCGCTCCTCCTCCTCCGCCTCGCCCGGGTCTCGGCGGCGCGAGCCGCTACGGCGACGACGACGAGGACTAAGCAGCCTCGGTAACACACGTGAAGGGCGCCCAACGGGCGCCCTTCTTGCTGTTTGGGGAAAGGCCGTGCTGGCTAGGAGGCGCGGGCGGTCCGCTCCTCGCCGTCGCCCTTTGCGGCGGCCCGGGCGGTCTCGTATTCCTGGATGATGGCTTCGATGGCGGGGAGAAGGGGTCTTGGCACAGCGACGAGGCATTCGTCGGCCTGCGCCGCCCAGAACGCCTCGTCTTCTGCGGCGGCGTCTTCGTCTGAGTGATTCTCGTAGTGGGCGAGGATGCGCTGAATTTGTTCCCCGTCCCAACCCTCTCCGGGAGGCTACTGACTCAACGTTTCTTCCTGCGCTTCCGGCGGCGCAGTCCCGCGATAGTTTTCGGCCCAGGCGGGAAGGCTGTGATGACGGGTATCCCGGTGGGCCGTTCCGGATAGATGACGCGCAGCCACCGGCCTTCGCGAGTCTGACCGGACGCGATCATAGGCCCTTCGTTACCTGGGCGGCGCTCCAGCGGGGCGTCGAGGACGTCCACCACTGCCTCCTCCGTGACGTCGTGGTCGAGGCAGTGCGGCTCACCGGTGCGTGGATTGACATAGAACTCGATGTCCATCCGCTACTGCTGGACGACGCCAATGCGGTGCCCGTCGGGTGTGAGGATTACGGCAATGTCCACTCCGCCCGGGGT
>JALOAP010000170.1 GCA_023228745.1 Dehalococcoidia bacterium
GCGCCGACAGTCATATCGCGGTCGATCACGGGCGGGTCGGGGACCATGAGCTCGCCGGCGTTGTACTTGTCGAGCGCCTGGACGTAGCGGTTCTGGACGAGGCTGCGGCGGGCAGCACTTTCGAGGAAGAGGCCAATGAAGACGAGCCAGAATGCGCTGAGCCCGGGCCGGGCCACGTAGACCGGCACGTTGAGGACGGCGAGGAAGCCGATTGCGATAAACCCCCAGGCGAAGGCGCGGCCCGTCCAGCCGGCCACGCTCGTCGCGCGGTTGTAGTCCTTCGATACGAGCCAGACGACGGAGCGGAAGATGCGGCCACCATCCATGGGGAAGGCCGGGATGAGGTTGAAGATGGCGAGGGCGACGTTCGTGACCGCCAGCCAAATGAGGACGCTATCGATGGCGCGGTCGCCCTCCGCGCCGAGGCCCCACCACACGCCAAGGAACGCAAAGCCGAGTACGAGGCTGGTGAGCGGGCCTGCGCCAGCCATGAGGAGTTCGTTCAGGGGCCGCTTCGCTTCCTGCGTGATGTGCGCGACGCCGCCGAAGACGAACAGCGTGATGCTGCGCACCGGGATGCGGTAGGCCTTTGCGACGGCGCTATGTGCAAGCTCGTGCAGCACGATCGAGGCGAAGAAGAGCAGCACGCTCGCGATGGCCATGACGAAGTAGGTGCCGGCCGAAGCATCTTCGAGATAGGCAGGGAAGACTTCCGCTGCGAGCAACCAGGTGGTGAGGCCGAGGAGCACGAACCAACTCGGATTGATGAGGATGGGGATGCCGAGCAGGGTACCGATTCGGATATTGCGCATGTCGTGGAAGGCAAGTGTAGCAAGGCGGCAGCCCGCGGGGTGTATCCGGGGTCTCACAGTGGGGCTGGCCATTGCGAGGGGCGGCCTGGGCCGCGCCGGTCCACGAGGGAGTTATCGACGGGCTCTCACCGCCCAGGCGCGCGCGACGAGCTCGATCGAACCATCCTCGCGGTAGGGCAGCGACTCGCGGAGCCGCTCCCTCAGCCGGGTCCGAGCGGCATCGTCCAGGGTCGCCACATAGGCCGGTGCAGCTCCCTGCCCGCTCAGCATCGGCGTCCAATAGTCGTCGAAGTCTCGGAACGTTGTGGGGATATCGATGGGGCGCACTTCGACATCCGAGCACGCTGCGCGCTCGAGCGCCTCTCGCAGCGGGCCAGAGTTGCAAAGTGCGAAGCGCCGCCCTTCCTTCAATGCAGCGGCGTTCGCATCAAGCTCGGCAGCGCAATCCCAGAAGCGCTGGAGGTACTGCATACCGAGGGCATAATCCCACACGTACACCGCGACCAAACCGCCGGGGATCAGTACCCGCCGGAACTCGCTGAGCGCCTTCGCCGGGTCGGGGACAAAGTTCAGCGCGAGCGCGGACACGACGGCTTCGAATTCACCGTCTCGCGCGGGCAGCGCCTGGGCATCGCCATTCCGGAATGAAATGCGCGGGTCGGTTACCTGCTGGCGCGCGTGTGCGAGGTACGCCTCAGACCGGTCGATGCCGAGCACTCGTGCAGGGGCGGCAGCCTTGAGGATCGTTGAGGCCAGTGCGCCGGTCCCGCAGCCGACGTCGAGCCAGGCGAGGCCCGGTGGAGCATCCAGCCACGCGAGGAAGCGAGGCGCGACGAGACGACTCCATCTCCCGATGTAGGACTCGTAGCCGTCACCGGATGTCCACGCATCCACGCGGTGATCTTATTCCCGGGCGCAAGGGGCGATGCTGGCCGATTGCGCGAGGGGCGGCGCTGGGGCAGGCTTCCGAACGTGGGAGACCTTAGCGAAGAGCTTCGAACTATCTACACCGGCCGCTACTGGGCACACATGGGCATCGAAACACTCGATGTTGGGGACGGCGCCTGCACGAGCCGCATCGCGCTGGCCGACCACCACTTCAACTACAACAACGTGGTGCACGGCGGGGTCATCTCCGGGCTGATCGACTCGGCTGCGGGGCTGGCCGTGCGTTCGATCCGCGAGCCGGAGGAGATCGCCCGGCGGCCCCACGCGACCAGCGACATCCACGTCAGCTACCTCGGCCCTGCGATGGGCACAGAGCTGGTCGCGAAGGCGCGTGTGTTGAAGGCGGGCCGGACAGCGCTCTTCACTGAGGTCGAGGTGTTCGACGACCGGAAACGGCTGGTGGCGCGAGGGAGCGTCACGTTCGTCATCGCGGCGAGCCGGCCGCTGCGCGACCAGGAGTGACGCTGCCGCCGATCGCTATCCACGTGGCGACACGGGTGCCGCCGCAGCCCCTGCCGCGCTGCCTCTACACGTTCCCCGATGCGCGCACTGCCGACGCGCGCGGCCTGCTCGGTGTTGGTGCGAATTTCGAACCGGAGACCATCGTGGCCGCCTATCGCGCTGGCGCCTTTCCCTGGCCCCACGCAGGCGAAGAGTACCTCTGGTTCTCGCCAGACCCGCGCGCCATCCTGCCCCTTGGCGGGCTCCACGTCTCGCGCCGGCTGGCACGAACCATCCGCAGTGGCCGCTTCCACGCGACCATCGATGCGGCGTTCGAGCGGGTTATCGAAGGCTGCGCCGAGCGCCCGGAGGGCACCTGGATTACGCCGAACCTGCAACGCGCGTACATCACGCTGCACGAGCTGGGCTATGCACATAGCGTCGAGACGTGGACGGCCGGCGGCGAATTGGCGGGCGGACTCTATGGGCTCGGAGTGGGCGCGATGTTCGGCGCGGAATCCATGTTTTACCGCGTGACTGATGGCTCGAAGGCAGCGCTGGTGGCGCTCATGCACCATGCGCGCCGCATCGGGCTCCACTTCATTGACATCCAGGTGGCGACACCGCACACCGTGAGCCTGGGCGCGCTGGAGATCCCGCGGACAGCGTACCTGCAGATCCTCGCCCGGGCGCTGACCGAAGAGGTGGACTGGCGCGTTACCCAGTGACGAGCGCGATGGCCATCCCGTCGTAGCCCTTACCGCTGACAGTCTGGATCACCGTCGCGGTGACACGCGGCTCGGCGGCGAGCATCGCATTGAACTTGCGGACGCCCTGGATGTCCGCATCGCGGCTCTCGGCATCGAGCACACGGCCATCGCGCACCACGTTGTCGGCGATAATGTAGGCACCGGTGCGCGCCAGGCGGAGCGCCCACTCGAAGTAGGACGGCAGGTTCGCCTTGTCGGCGTCCATGAAAACCAGGTCGAATGGCGGGCGGCCTTCGTTTGCGAGCTGTGGCAGAGTCTCAATCGCCGCTCCGAGGCGGATCTCAACGCGGCCGGCGACACCTGCACGTTCCAGGTTGGCCCGCGCTACCGCTGCGTGGCGCTCCGAAACTTCGAGCGTCATCACCCTCCCGCCGGCAGGGAGGGCGCGGGCGAGCCAGATGGTGCTGTAACCGCCGAGCGTACCGATTTCGAGCACGTGGTGGGCGCCGATCGAACGGGCGAGCAGGTGCAAGAGCGCGCCCTCGTTCGGCGCGACACTGATCGGCGGCAAACCTGCTGCATCTGTCGTCGCGAGAGTGCCATCAAGCGCGTCGTCGGCGCCCACGAAGAGCTGCGTGATGTAGGTATCGACCGCGGTCCACTGTTCCTGCGTCATGTTTCCCCCTCGCGTCCATAGTAGGCAAAGCATATCGGCATGGTCACAGCTCGAATGGCGAGGGCTACCCGGCCCGGACACAATGGGCGCATGACGCTCCGCATCGGTACCTGCGCCAACAAACTCGCCCTCAGTCAGACGAACGACATCGCTGGCCGGCTGCGTGCCGCGCACCCGGAGATCGAGATAGCGATCGTCGAGGGCGCGACAGCGGACGACGCCGGCCGGGGCGCTGCGCTGGAGGAGGGTGGAGACGGGTCCAGAAGCGCCATCCAGCAGGCCCTGCGGGCAGGAGAGGTGGACATCGCTGTCCACTCCTTTGCGGACCTGCCGACGAAACGGCCCGAGGGACTCGTCATCGCCGCGGTGCCCGTGCGCGATGACCCGCGCGACGCGCTTGTGAGCCGCAGCGGAGCGAAGCTCATCGACCTGCCCCAGGGTTCGGTTATCGCCACCAGCTCGTCGCGACGAGCGGTCCAGGTCCGGGCGATCCGGCCCGACCTCGACATCCGGCTCACTTGCGGGAACGTCGAGTCGCACCTGCGCAAGCTCGACAATGGGGAATACGACGCGGTCGTGCTGGCGCTCGCCGATTTGCGGCGGCTCGGGCTCGAAGGACGGGTGACACAGGCCTTCGGGCTCTACGACATCGTGCCCGCGCCGGCCCAGGGCGCCCTTGCGGTCGAGTGCCGGGGCGACGACCACGACACCCGGCGGCTGCTGGCGGCGATCGATGACGCGCAGGTGCGGCAGGCGGTGACCGCGGAGCGTTCGTTCCTCGCGGAAATCGATGCCGGGTGCGACTTCCCGGCGGCGGCCTTCGCGGAGATCTTCGGTACCACGCTCAAGCTCCATGCCCTGCTTTCGCCAGGGGGCCAGGTCACCCGCGCGAAGATCACCGGGCCCGTGGATGCAGGGGGCGGGCTCGGATGGCAGCTCGCCCAGGAGATGATGGCGCGTTTGGGGATGAGGTAGGAGGGCCGGTCTCAGGTGGCCGGTGCCAAGTGTCGAGGGCCCCGTGCCCGTGCCGGTGCGGGAGTGCGCGGAACCACAATTGTTCACCCACGTAAGCGAGTGACTTATACTTCCCTCGCCGCCCAATGGGGCAAGGAGGAGTGGATGCGCCAGAGAACGTTGTGGGCCGGGATTGTATTTGCGATGGCGACCCTTATCGCGGTGCCCGCCGCAATTGTGTTGGGAGACGAGGAGCCCGGCGAAGCCCCGAGCTTCGCAGAGGCGGCAATCGGCACAGCGATCAGCTACCAGGGCCGCCTGACCGATGGCGGTGCGCCAGCCAACGGCAGCTACGACGTCCGCTTCACCCTCTATAACGAGGCGGTCGGAGGCGACCAGCAGGGCGTGATTATCACCAAGGAGAACCTGCAGGTCGAGAATGGCCTGTTCACGACCCAACTCGAGTTTGGAGCGGACGCCTTCGACGGCCAGGGCCGATGGATCGAGATCGCCGTCCGCGCAGGGAGCGAAGAGGGCGACGACGGGTACATCGTGCTCTCCCCGCGGCAGCCCATCACGGCCGCCCCCTACGCCTTCTGGGCGAACACGGCGGGTGCGCTCAACCTGCCCTTCGCGGCCACAGGGACGAGCCCGGCGGCAGCCGGCGTCCTCGACATCACCAGCGCAGGCGACGGCGCGGCCATCGCCGGGCGCCGCAACGAGACGGAGGGCGTCGGCGACGCAATCGTCGGGAACAACGCGGGCGCCGGCGGTGGTGTACGCGGCATCTCGACTGCGAACGGCGGAACCGGCGTGCGCGGCGATGCGACGGGTGAAGGCGGCATCGCCGGCCAGTTCATGGGCGAGACCGCACTCGACATCAACGGTGCGATTCGCGTCTGGGGGCCCGTCCGGCCGGCATTCCGCATCACTGTCGAGACCGGGACCAACACCTGCGCCTGGGGTGGTGGTGCAGTGATCATCGACCACAGCATGGCGAACGGCGACCCGAACGCGCTGCTGTTCGTAACGGCGCTCACCACAGGCGGCGCCACGGGCGACGTGGTGGTCGGCTACAACATCGGCAGCGGTTGCCCGGTGGACAAGTGGGTTATCGGCGGGGTGCTGGATGGTCAGCAGTACAACGTCCTCGTGATCAAGGACGCCGTGGCGCCGTGAGCGAACGGATGGAGCACGACTCTGAGCCCCGGCCACCGCAACGCTGGCCCGTCCAGCGCGTCCTGCTCGGCATCGCCCTCGGCGCCGTCGGCGTCGCGTCGGTCACGGCGGTCCTCGCGCAGCGGGCGGATACCTGGGATGTGACCCGCTCCGGGGTGACGGCCGGCGGAGGCGAAAGCAGCAGCGGCACCTATTCGCTCGCCGGCGTCGTGGGGCAGGCGATCACAGGCCGGGCTTCCGCCGGGGGTTTCAGCATGGAAGCGGGCCTGCTCGGTGGCGGCGCGAGCAAGTCGTTCCGCTACCTCCCGTTAATCGCGAGCGACGGCACCTACTAACCCGGCCGGGGACAGCACTCCGGCCCTGAGGGGACCGGGGATCCGGGCCCGTCCGGACCTTCGCGGCGGGCCAGCTCGGGCTGCAAACTTCGCTTCGCGCATCGGCGCAGCATGGAGCGAAGTGATGGCCAACTACACGATCGAAGAACGCAGCCTCGTGCCGCAGCCTACGGCGTTCATCCACCTCGAAGCCACGGTCGCCACCATCCCGCAGGCGATCGCCGAGGCACTCGGCGAGATCGCGCCCTACCTCGAGGAGTCAGGCATCGAGATGGGCGAGCTGCCATTTGCGCGCTACTACGACGTGCAACCGGAGAAGGTGGTCTTCGACGCGGGGTTCCCGGTATCGCGACCGGTGACTCCGCGAGGCCGAGTCCAGTCCGGTGAGCTGCCCGGCGGGCCGGCGATTGTAACCACACACTTCGGGCTATATGACCAGATGCGCCCTGCCTACGAGGCGCTCAAACAGTGGGCACAAGAGCACGGTCGCGCGGCTGCAGGCGCCCCGTGGGAGCTCTACTACACGGACCCTGCTGCAGAGCCGAACCTCGAGCGGTGGAAGACTGAGATCGTTCAACCGCTCGCATCGTAGCCTCCCTCGTCGCTTCCCCGGCCACCCGGCATGAGCCGGGTGGCCGGGGGGCCGTGCCGTTGCCCGCGAGTGCCTGGAACGGA
>JALOAP010000171.1 GCA_023228745.1 Dehalococcoidia bacterium
CCTGGCAGAGGAGTACGACCCTGGGAGCGGGCGGCAGCTTGGAAACTTCCCGCAGGCGTTCTCGCACGTGGGGCTGGTGAACACTGCGAACAACCTTGCGGAGCGCCATGGGCCGGCACAGGAACGGAGCCAGCGCTAAATGGGGTCGGCCGGTGTTGCCGCACTCCCATCCTTCTGACGGACGGGGATCTCGCGCGCAACCTCGCGGATGAGATCGAGGACGTTATTTTCGACTGCATCGCGTGCCGCGCGGACGGCGTTGAAGACGGCACGGGCGTTCGAGCGGCCGTGGGCGATGACCGTCACACCATCGACGCCCAGGAGCTGAGCGCCGCCGTACTCCGCGTAATCGAGGCGGCGCTTCACCTTGCGGAGTTCGGTGTAGAGCACGAGGCCGGCAGCGCGATTCCACGGGGTCAGCTCGACGGCGTGCCGGATCTCGGAGAAGAGCATGTCGGCGATGCCCTCGACGGTCTTTATGACGATATTGCCGGTGAAACCGTCCATCACGACGACGTCCGCGTGGCCCTTGCTCAGGTCCTTGCCTTCGATGTTGCCGACGAAGTTGAGGCGGCTCTTTCGAAGCGCCTGGTGGACTTCGACGACGAGCTGGTTCCCCTTGCTGTCTTCTTCGCCGATGGAGAGCAGGGCGACGCGGGGCTGGCGAATATCGAACATGCGCTCCATGTAGGCGGCGGCCATGTGTGCGAACTGAACAAGGTGAATGGGGCGGCAGTCGGCGTTTGCTCCGACATCGAGGAACATCGTGAGGCCGTCGCTGCCGGTGGGGAAGATGGTGGCGAGCGCCGGGCGGCCGATGCCGCGGACGCGACCAAGGGTGAGGAGGGTCGCCGCCATGGTGGCCCCCGTATTCCCGGAGGTGACGAAGGCGTCGGCTTCGCCAGACTTCACGAGTTGGAGGCCGATGTTGATGGACGAGTTCGGCTTGTGCTTGACGGCCTCTGTCGCGTGCTCGTCCATGCCGATGACTTCGGGCGCGTCGACGATTCGCAGGCGAGGGACGTCGCCCGTGCCTTTCAGTTCGTGGCGAATGGCGTCGACCTGCCCAACGAGGATGAGTTCGACGCCGAGGCCGCCGGCAGCCATGAGCGCGCCCGCGACGTTTTCGCCCGGGGCGTTATCGCCGCCCATCGCGTCGAGGACGATGCGGACGGTCATCCGTGTGCCTTTAGCGCGGTGACGATCATGCGTTCGCTGTTGCTGGTGAGTGGGCCGAGGTCGTAGTCGCCGAAGACGTCGAGCTGCATCAGCCCGGAGAGCCGCAGAAGGTACTCGAGCTCGAAGCGGTGGGGATAGCGGAGGTGATGTTCGCTGTGATAGCGGCGGACGGCGCCGTCGTGGCCGGTAACTTCGTAGATGATGTGCAGGTGGCGTACCTGGTTGGCGAGGTCGTCGGTGCGGACATGCCAGACGAGGAGCTGCTGACCGTCATCGTCCGGGCCTTCGTAGATGAGGATGGGCTGGCCGTTTTGCGACGCGTCGAGATGCATCACGGGGCCGGGGACATCGATTGCGAGCACGGCATTGAAGTGCATCGCCCTGGCGATCGCCTGCAGGAAGTCAACCTGTTCGTCGCCGTCACGGCAGTAGAGGAAGACGTCGTTCGCCACGAGCACGAAGCCAAAGTGGTCTGCGGGAAGCTCGACCTCCTGTGGTTTGCCGTGGAGCAGTTCCACACGGCCGGCGACGGGGCTGATGCGCGAGCGCGCGCTTTCGAGCATCGCGGCCGAGGGGTCGACCCCGACGACCTTGTGGCCGGCCTGGGCAAGCGGCAAGAGGACGCGACCGGTGCCGCAGCCAACTTCGAGCACCGGGAGGTCGGTGCGTCCGGCGAATGAGAGCCAGAGGCCGAGATCCTCGTCGTAGTCCGCGTGGAGCAGGTCGTACCAGGTCGCATCGGTGCCGTACGGGTCAGTCACGGCACCGATGCTATGGTCGCGCGTGGGCGAGGGTCAAATGTGGAGAATCAGACCGGCAACCAGTAAAGCTGCTTGCCGCGCATGACCTTCTGGAGCTGGCCCTGCTCGAAGAGATACTCGAGGTGGGCGAGGGTTTCGCCGACGGCGGCGCGCTGCATATGGGGCTCGAAGTCTTCGAGCTTGCCCGTGGCCCACTTGACGCGCCCGGCGACCTCCCAGGCGGTTGAGCCACCACGATCCACGCATCGGGCCATCTCGTCGAGGCGCACCACGTGGTGCTCTTCGATTTCGCGAATGCGCTTCTGCAGGTCCCTGGTTTCGAACTCGTGTGCGGGGAGCACGTAATCCACGTCGAGGTCGACGAGGAGGGCGAGAGAGCGCATGTAGTCGCCCAGGGGGCTGCCGTGCGTCTGCGTGTGAATGGACACGTTGGGCGTAATAGTCGGAAGGATGTGGTCGCCCGTGAGCAGGACCTTACGGTTCGGTTCGTAGAGGACGATATGGCCGGGCGAGTGGCCGGGCGTCCAAATGATTTCGAAGTCGAAGTCGCCGACCTTGAAGGTTTCGCCACCCTTCACTTCGGTATCAGGCGGGACAGGCGCGACCTTATCGAGCATGTTCATGGAGCCCTTCGCCATGGAGGGCGAGTCCAGCGGCGGGACGCCGTTGGTAGCCATGAAGTCGGACATCTTGTCGGCGAGGCCCTTTGGCGCGAAGTAGCGGTCCTGAATGAACTCGGCGTCTTTTTCGTGAATGACGATTTCGCAGTTCGCGATGCGCTTGAGGCGACCGGCCATGCCGTAGTGGTCGGGGTGGACGTGGGTGATGACGAGCTGGGAGATCTCGGAAGGGTGCGTCCCATGCTCCCGCATGCCTTCTTCGAGTGCGGCATAGGCGCTATCGGTGTTCCATCCGCAGTCCACGAGGACGGTGTCGTCGCCATCCTTCAGGAGGTAGGGCAGCACATAGGGGAGCCCTTTGGTGACGCGGGGATGTTCCTGCAACTGGCGCCGCAGCATCCTGGCATCTTCGAAGGTGAACTGGGGGAAGGGCGTGAGGAGCTGGTAGATACCGTCGAGAATTTTCAAGCGCAAAGACCTTTGACTGGCTCGCCGTCCGGCCCGCGGTTGGCGGCAAGTCCGCATCCTACCCTCACGCAAAGGTGAGCGCGAGTAGCGGGCGGGGAGGCGTGCGGGCGCGCGGTAGAAAACGGCGCCCTCGGCGGGCGATCGCCGCTTCGCCGTGGGAGACGATCGGACAGGCGCCGCAGCGGATTCAGGAACTCTAGGGAAGGACGGCGGTTGCCTCGATTTCGACCAGGTAGTCTGCTTCGGCGAGGGCGGTGACACCGAGGAGGGTGCTCGGCCGCCGAAGATCGAGGCCAAGTCGCTTTGCGGCACGCCTCAAGCCCTCTCCGAAGTTGGCCATCTTTTCCGGTTTCCAATCGACGATGTAGAAGGTCAGCTTCGCGACGTCATCGAACGTCCCGCCTGCGGCCTGCACTGCAGTGGCAACGTTCACCATCGCCTGCTCTGTCTGGGCAGCGAGGTCACCAGCGCCGACGAGGTTGCCCTCGGGCGTGCGGGCGACCTGGCCGGCGAGAAAGACCATGCGTGTGCCTTTCGCGATCGCGACCTGCCGATAGTGTTCGGGCTTCGGCAGCCCTTCCGGGTTCAGCAGCTCCATGACGTTCACTCCCGAGGTGGAATGCCGGGATCGTACATACCCCTTCGCCGCAGAACCAGCCGCGGGTGGGGAGCAACGGTGGCAGCGAAGTCAGCGGGCAACGCGCCGCGCGATGCGGTCTGCGTTGACGAACCACCCGATGACCCAGGCAACGAGGCTAATGATGAGCGCACCCCAAAACGCATCCCAGAAGCCGTCGATCGCCAAATGGATGTCGTCGAACTTACCGGCAATCCAGGCGGTGAGGCCGAGCATTGCCGTGTTCAGGATCAGCAGGAAGAGGCCAAGGCTGAGCACGGTCAGGGGGAGGGTTATCCAGAAGAGCACCGGCCGCAGCAGTGCGTTCAGGAGACCGAGGATAAGGGCAACGAGCAGTGTGCTGCCGAAGCCATCGAGATGGATGCCATCGATTAGCGAGGCGGCGACCCAGACCGCAACCGCGAGGATTGCCCACCGGACGAAGAAGGCGACGAGCTTCTCACCACGCGTCGGCCTACGGGTGGATCCGACAGCGACAAAGACACTGCGAACATGCATATGGATATTCTCGCACGAGAGCTAGTAGCCGTGCGTGACGAAGGCCCGCTCGCACGATCCGCGCGGTGCATGCTGGTATCGTTGGGGCATGAACGAACCACAGGGTGACGAGCAATGGGAGGGCAGCGGCATCATTCTCGTCGACCGGGTGGGGCGCGTGCTGCTGCAACAACGGGACGACGACCACGGGCCCGAGGGCTACGGCCGGTGGGCACTCCCGGGAGGCGGGCACGAAGGCGAGGAGACGCCGCGCGAGACGGCGATTCGCGAACTGGAAGAGGAAACCGGGCTTCGTGTTGCGCGCGTGCGCTACTTCCGTTCGTTCGACCAACGGGACCACCCCGCATTCGAACACCGGACGCTGCACCTGTTTTTCGCGGATGACGAGGTCGACGAGCGGGCGATCCATGTGAACGAGGGGCTGGACTTCCGCTTCTGGGCGCCGGAGGACGCGCTTGGGCTGCGGATCAACCCGGCAGGGAGGCTGATGCTCACGGAGTTCCTGGAGAGCGACCTGTACAAGGGGCTGGTGCAGCGCCACGCGCCGTTTACGCGGGGAGTCGCGGTGCTCGAGCTCGACCGCTGGGGCCGGGTGCTGCTACAGCTCCGGGACGACGATCTGCCGCCGGAGCTCTTCCCGGGGACCTGGACGATACCCGGTGGCCTGATGGACACCGACGAAGCGCCCGACGAGGCCGGGCTGCGCGAGTTCGAAGAGGAGACCGGCCACCTGCTGGAGGAGATCCGATTCTGGCGAACGTTCCGGCGCCCGGAGCTTGCATCCCTGATGGTCGACGTCCAGCACGTGTACTTCGTCGATGCGGACCTCCCGGAGGAGCACATCAGCGTGAACGAAGGGCAGGCGTTCCGGTATTTCGCAGCGAGCGAGTTGGAGGCGCTGCCGATGACACCGTACGCCCGCGACGTTCTCGAACTGTTTTTCGTAAGCCCGCCATATAAGGCGCTGTTCCACTGAGCGTCGCTATACTTGCTCGCATGGTGAAGGTAATTCGGCCGCCGGAACGGGACGCGGGAACAGCGCAGACGCCGGGCATGCGGCGTGAGGCGGCGATTTCCGCGGCGTTGACGGAATCGAACGGACTGTGGATGGGGGTGGGGAAGAACGAGCCGGGCGCTTGCTCGGCGGTGCATCATCACGGTGAGAGCGAGTCAGGGATCTACATCCTCAAGGGACGGATCCGCTTCCGCTGGGGCGACAGGCTGGAGCATGTGGTGGATACCGAGCCGGGCGACTTCATCTTCGTACCGCCGTTCGAAATCCACTCCGAAGAGAACCTCGACCCGGATAACCCGGCAGAATTCGTGCTCGCGCGGAACATGATGGAGGGCATCGTGGTGAACGTGCCCGACCCGCGCGACGGCGCCTAGCGGAACGAGCTCGAAGCCCCGGATGACATCTCGGAACGGACAGGGTGGAGCGCGCCTGCGCCCAGGGCAGGCGGAGGCGCTGCAGCGCTGGGCGACGGCGCTTCGCAGCGGGTCGACGTCGGAGCTGATCGTTGTCCCGGTTGGTTATGGAAAGACTATCATCGGCGTGGGATCGTTCGAAGTTGCCGCTGGGGTCGGGGGAGCGGACACCTGCCTCTACCTGACACCGACCGACGTCCTTCGCACGCAGGTGTACAACGGCGTCGAGAAAGCGCTTTCAGTCATCGGCAGTGGGCGGCCGCTGCGCAAGATCCTCGCGGAGAATGCCGCACCTGACCGGATCCGGAGCACCGGCGCGAACTTCGTCGTCGCTTCCTACCAGCAGGTGGTGGCTGCGCCGCGCATGTACGAGCGGCTCTGCCGCGAGCGTCGCGTGCACATTGTGTGCGACGAAGCGCACCACCTTGGCGACCGGGGGCGATGGGCTGGAGTCGTGACCAACCTCGGGGCCAAGTCGATGGTGCTGCTCTCGGCGACGCCGGTGCGGCTCGACCGTGATGCGATCGCGGGGGCGCGGTATGTGCCCGACGGCGATGGCTTCCTGGTGATCGACCCGCTTGTGCACGTGTCGATGAAGCAGGCCTGGAAAGAACGGCGAATCCTGAAGCACCTGAACATGCAGATGAAGGACTACGCTGTGCAGCTTCGCGATACCGAGGGCGAGGTGTACGAATTCACGGCGTCGGAGATGGCGGAGCTGCCGGACTTCGACCAGCGCTGCGTGCGCGAACAGCTCCGCTGGAACGAGGATTATGTACAGCCATTGGTGCGTGAGTTCGCGCTGACGCTGCAGGCCAAGATGGCTGCGGCCCCGGGACAGCACCAGGGGCTCGCGTTCGCGGCGACCACGGAGCATGCCAACCACCTCTACCGCGTGTTCGGGCAATGGCACCCGTCGCTGCGCTGCGTCGTCGTGCACTCAGGGGATATCAGCGACGCGGAGAACGACCGGCGGCTGCGGGACTTCCACGCTCGGAAGTACGACGTGCTTATCCAGGTGAAGAAAGCGAGCGAGGGGTTCGACGCGCCAACGGTGAGCGTGCTCCTAAAGCTCGACGCCGTCTTCA
>JALOAP010000172.1 GCA_023228745.1 Dehalococcoidia bacterium
ACGGATACGAGCGGTTCGCGGGAGGGCGGTGCTGGCGCCTCGCGCGGAGAAGAGGTCTCAAGCGTCATATGGGGAGTGTAACGCGCCGAGATAGCGAATGGTGTAAAACGCGCGTGACGCGTTGCGCCCGCAGCGTGGGCAATGCGTGAGCGTTACTGCGGCTCGTCGTCGCCCTGGTACGCCGTCGCATCGCCCGGCTCGGGGGAGGCCAGTTCGCGGGCGCGGTGCATCCGGTTGTTCTGGAGCATGAGCGAGACGAGGAAGGCGAGCACGCCGAGCAGCGCGAACACCACGGCGACACCGAAGATGGCGAACGTTGCGACGCTGAGGCCGTCATCTTTGTTGGAGTTGGTTGCCTGCGCGCGTTGCGTGGGTGCTGCGGTGGGCTCTGCTTCGCGGGGACGCTGGGTCGGCGCGGCCGTGGGCTGCGCCTGGGGGGCGCCCACAGCCTCCAGGAACTCCTTCTCGAAACCCGCGAGGTCGAAGCCATAGACTTCCTGCAACGCCTGGTCGAACCGCGTGCCGCTCTTGATGGTCGCGAAGAAGGTCGCGAAATCCTCCGGGCCGCCCTTTTCGACCAGGTAGTTCACCATCGCCCAGGACTGGCCGTAGAAGACGCCCACGAGCGCCGGGTCATTGGACGGCGTACCCAGTTGGTTGAAGGGAATGAGCCGGCCCGACCGCGCCGCCGCCAGGAACGCCTGCTCGTAGTCCCCGGGCGATGACTGCGCGTAAACGGCAGTGCCTTCGTCGAGCCACGACGGGAGCTTGGCAAGGGCGCCTTCGCCGGCGGTCTCGTTCAGGATGTGGCCGAATTCGTGGCGCAAGGTGTCGGTGCGATCGGGTGAGCCGCAGGGCACGGGGATGACGTAGACGATGTCATTCGTGTGCTTGGTGCCGCAGGTCACAGTCGCAGCGTCGTAGGTCGAGCCACGGCCTTGCTGGGCCGCGGCCATCTCCTCTTCCGCGGCGAAAAGGATGACCTTGACGGGGACCTGGATGAGTTCGGTCTGGAGCAAGTCTCTGCCGATGCGGTCGTATGTCGACGTCCCCGCATCGAGGTAGGCCCGGGCGAGCGACTCGCGGTCGCCGTGGTAGTAGACGGACATGAAATCGTTGGCGACCGTCTTCCACTCCTTATCGGGCGGCAGGTGGACGTACTTCTGTTCGGGAGTGATGGTCACGGAGCCATCGGCGCTGGTGATCTCCCAGCGGTAGACGAACTCGGAGCCGACGGGGATGAAGGACGCGCCAGCGTTCGTGTCGACCTTGATCTCAACGTTCACCGTTGTGCCGGGCTCGAACTCCTCGGGGCGTGCGATGGCGCTCGCCGAGCGGCCCGTCAGGGCGTAGGTGAGGGTGACATCGGTGATCTCCGCTGTGTCGCTAGCGGTGAGGGTGAAGGTGATGGCGCGAGGGTAGTCCGGGACGACTGCCGAAGAATCGACGGCGGGGTCGGCAGCGGCCGCCGCCGGGAGGCCGATCGCGGCGATGGCCAGGACCAGCGCAACGACCGGCAGCAGCACACGCGTCATTCGTGTTCACCCACCCGCGACTTGAGATACGCCTCGATGAAGGCATCGATCTCGCCGTCGAGTACGGCGGTGGTATCGCTCGTCTCGTAGCCGGTGCGGAGATCCTTGACCATCTTATATGGGTGCAACACGTAGTTGCGGATTTGGCTTCCGAAGGAAACGTCGACGTGCTGGCCCTTTAACCGGGCCTTTTCCTCTTCCTTTTTCTGGAGTTCGATCTCCAGCAGGCGCGATTCGAGCACCTTCATGGCGCTCTCCTTGTTTCGTCCCTGGGAGCGCTCATTCTGGCAGGTCACGACGATGCCGGTAGGGATGTGCGTGATGCGCACGGCCGTCGAGTTCTTCTGGACGTTCTGGCCACCAGCACCGCTCGAACGGTAGACATCGATGCGGATGTCGTCGTCCTTGATTTCGACCTCGCTGGCGTCTTCCACTTCGGGCATGACTTCGACCTTGGCGAAGCTCGTCTGGCGGGTAGCAGCGGCGTTGAAGGGCGACTGGCGAACAAGCCGGTGCACACCGCGTTCAGACTTCAGGTAGCCAAAGGCATAGGGCCCGCGGATTTCGATGGTCGCGCTCTTGATGCCCGCCTCTTCGCCTTCCGTGACGTCGAGTACTTCCGCGGAGAACTTGCGGCGCTCGGCGAAGCGGAGGTAGAGCCGCAGGAGCATGTCGGCGAAGTCCTGTGCGTCGGTGCCGCCGGCGCCCGCGTGGATGGCGAGGATAGCGTTTCGGTTGTCGTATTCGCCGGAGAGTTCGAGCTGGAACTCAAGCTTCTCGAGCTCGCTCTCAATCGCTTCGAGCTCTGCGCTGGCGCTGGCCGCGATGGACTGGTCGCTTTCCTCGATCGCGAGTTCGAGGAGTTCGGCGAGGTCGGTGCTGCGGCGTTCCAGGCCGCGCCAGGTCTCGACATGGTCGCGGGTGGCGGCGAGTTGCTGCATCACCGCGCGGGCTGCGTCCGGGTCGTCCCAGAAGCCTGGCTCAGTGGATTTTGCTTCGAGTTCTTCTACCTTCGCCTCGTCTTTGGCGAGGTCAAAGGCGCACCAGGATGCCGGAGATACGCTGGACGAGGGCGTTGGCTTGGTTGAGGAGGTTCTGCATACCACTAGGATACCGGAGGGCGGCCCACGAGGCATGTGGTTCGATGATGATCAATGCATGTCGGACCGCGTCCGTTCGGCCATCTCTTCGTTCGGCTCGTTCATGTCAGTAGGGCTGTTGGCGATGGAGCCAGTAGCCTGGCCGTTCGGTGTCTGTGGCGCCCGGTAGGCATTTTCGGCGCCGGTGTGGACTGCCTGCTCGCCGGGCTGGGCTTCATCGACATCGTTGCTGCCGATTTCGAAGTCTTCGACGCCGAGTTCTTCCATCCAGCGAAGGGTTTCCTCACGCTCCATCTCACGGTCGAGCAAGCGGTAGCCGGTGCCGCTGAAGGCTGCCAGGTCGGCGTAATCCTGCTCCTCGCCGCGAAGGACCACGCGCTTCGCATCGTGCCGCAAGACCGCCTCGAGCGGTACGAGCCACTCTTCACCGTTCCTGGCGACAACGAGCCCGGCCGCCCCGCCGGTCTGTTGGTCGCCGGCGACGTGCCTGAGACGGCCGAAGTACTGGCCATCACGTGTGAGAACCCGGATGCCATACTCTTCCATCACTGGTCCTCCCGCCCCCGCACGGCCGACGGGGACAGGTGATCTCCCGGTCTCCTATCGTTTCCCGTGAGGTGCACCGCGGTGATCAACTGCGGAATTGAGCCGGTATCAGTTGCGTCGCAGGGCGTAGGGGCGCAAACCGGTTGCCGGGACACACAAAGAGAGGGGGAGGCCAGTTGGCCTCCCCCTCTCAAGCCCTCTCCCGCTGTGCGGTGGCGGGAGGATGGCTGATGTATTTAGCGCCGGCGTGCCGCCAGGCCGAGTACCGTGCCTCCGGCGAGCAGGGCGAGGGCGCCCAGCAGGCCAAGCGGGAGCTCGCTGCCGCCAGCGTGGCCCGAACCAGCGTTCGGCGCAGCAGGAGTCACACCCGAGGCCGCTGTGTCTTCCGTAGCGGGCGTGGTCGGCGTGGACGGAAGCGTGGTCGACGTTTCCGTCGGGGTCTCGGTTGGTGTCTCAGTCACGACGACGGTCTGCGTGACCTGCGTCAGCGTCGGAGTGGGTGTTTCGGGAGTCGGCGTCTCCACGACGACCGTCTCCGTGACCCGGGTCACCGTGGCAGTCGGGGTTTCGGGAGTCGGCGTCTCCGGGGTTGGGCTTTCGGGGGTTGGGGTTTCGACGACGACGGTTTGGGTCTCCTGGGTCAGGGTTGGTGTAACCGTTTCCGTTTGCGTCGGGGTGTCCGTGGGGGTGTTGGTTGGCGTGTCCGTGGGGGTCTCGGTGGCGACAGTGCGCACGCCATAGTCGATGTGGCTGATGCCCTGGCATCCCGGCCCACTCAGATGACGCTTGATGGTTACGGTCGGCGAGCCGACACCGGTGACCTCGTAGCAGTCGCTCAGGCTGGCCCCAGCATGGAACCCGTTCCCCAGCGGGCCCGTGTGGAGCTGCCCGGCCTTGATGCAGACAAAGTCGATGACCTTGCCACTGCCTGCATCGAGCACGACCAGGTTCGAGTCGGACGAGTCCTTCAGGCCGGTCATGCATTCGGCCGGTGAGCCGAAGCCATCGGCGCGAACCTGCTGTTCGTTCATGGCGTTCAGGCCAGCGGCGAGGCCAAACAAGAGGGCTGCTGCCGGGAGCAGCCCGAGAAGTACGCGAGCACGTAAGCTCGAGAGTTGGTCAAACATAGGAATACCCTCCGCAGCTGATCAGGATCATCCCTAATACGGGCGAGTAGCCAAAACGTGACGGGCTGGTGGATCGATTCGAGGGAGAATGCAGCGAAAGTGATAGGAAGGTTACGGTTGGCCCGCAGTGAGGCGTTGCTCTGCTGGCCGGCGGGATGGGCCTGGCAGCCCGGTTGCCTTCTGCGCGGGAGCCGTTACCATGGCGATTAGCACTCATTGACAGGGAGTGCTAACATCTCCCTGCAGAAAACCACCCCACTATCGAGGTATCCCTGAATGGCCAAGCAGCTGCTCTTCGAAGAAGAGGCTCGCCACTCGCTGAAGCGCGGGATCGATTCCCTCGCGGACGCCGTCAAGATCACGCTGGGGCCGAAGGGCCGCAACGTGGTGCTCGACAAGAAGTTCGGCGCACCGACGATTACCAACGACGGCGTGACGATTGCGAAGGACATCGAGCTCGAAGATCCGTTCGAGAACATCGGTGCTCAGCTCGCAAAGGAAATCGCCTCCAAGACCAACGACATCGCCGGTGACGGCACCACCACCGCCACGGTGCTCGGCCAGGCCATCGTCCAGGAAGGCCTGAAGAACGTCGCCGCTGGCGCAAACCCGATGGCACTGAAGCGCGGGCTCGAAGCCGGCGCCGCCGCCATCGTCGAAGCGCTCAAGAAGAACAGCATCAAGGTGACCGAGCGGAACCAGATGGCCCAGGTCGCCACCATCTCCGCGAACAACGATGCCTCCGTCGGCTCGCTCATCGGCGAGTGCATGGAGAAGGTGGGCAAGGACGGCGTCATCACCGTCGAAGAGTCCAAGGGCATCCAGACGGAAGTCGAGTACGTCGACGGCATGGCCTTCGACCGCGGCTACATCAGCCCGTACTTCGTCACCAACCCGGAGCGCATGGAAGCGGTGGTCGAGGAGCCGTACATCCTCATCACCGACAAGAAGCTTTCCTCGGTGCAGGAGATCCTGCCGCTCCTCGAGCGCATCCTGCAGATGACGAAGAACATCGTCATCATCTGCGGCGACCTCGAAGGCGAAGCGCTCGCCACGCTGGCAGTGAACAAGCTTCGCGGCACCATCAACATCCTCGCCGTGAAGGCCCCCGGCTTCGGTGACCGCCAGAAGGACAACCTTGGCGACCTCGCCGTGCTGACGGGCGGCACCGTCATCAGCGAAGAGATCGGCCGCACGCTCGAGAGCGTGGAGATCTCCGACCTCGGCCAGGCCCGCCGCGTCGTCTCGACCAAGGAAGAGACCACGATCATCGAGGGCAAGGGCAAGAAGAAGGATATCGACGCCCGCGTCGCGCAGATCCGCGCGATTCTCGAAGACGCGAAGAGCGACTGGGACCGCGAAAAGGCCCAGGAGCGGCTCGGCAAGCTCGCCGGCTCCGTTGCCGTCATCAAGGTCGGCGCGGCCACCGAGGTCGAGCTGAAGGAGAAGAAGCACCGCGTCGAAGACGCGCTGAGCGCGACCCGCGCGGCCGTCGAAGAGGGCATCGTGCCCGGCGGTGGCGTTGCGCTCCTGAACGTGGTTGCGGCGCTCGACAAGGTGAAGCTGAGCGGCGACGAGGCGACCGGCCTCAACATCCTCCGCCGCGCGCTCGAAGAGCCGCTTCGCCGCATCGCGATCAACGCCGGCAAGGATGGCTCCGTCATCACCGCCGAAGTGAAGCAGCTCGATAAGGGCAAGGGCTACGACGCCGCGCGCGACGAGCTCAACGTCGATATGGTCGAACGCGGCATCATCGACCCGGCGAAGGTGACTCGCTCGGCGGTCGAGAACGCAGTCTCCATCGCGGCGATGGTCCTGACCACGAACTGCCTCATCACGGACCAGCCGGAGAACCACGCCCCCGCGATGCCGGCCGCGCCGCCGATGTACTAATCGAGGCCCATCCCCTCCGGGGCGACCCGGGGGTTCTCGCGGAGGGGGTGGGCTTTCGCCACACCCCCTCCTGCATTAGGAGCGCCCGCCAGCCGGCCGTGCGCTCCTGCTCACGAGGGATAGTGACATGTTGACTGAGAACGGAATCGAAGTGGACATGGACGCCGTCCAACAGATCCTCGGGACCGCGGACGTGCTCACCATCGGCTTTGCCACCTTCCCGGAGCGGCTCCTGGTCGACACGCGCAGCACCCCTGAAACCGGACCGATGGTTGCGGTCGTGCCACCGGTGGCGAACGTCCAGGAGCGCTACCTCTGGCTCGGGCAGCACCGCGGAGCGTTCGGGATGCCCAAAGGCTTCTCCTTCTTCGTCTGGCCACACAGCATCCGCGGGCTGAACGAGCGCGACGTGCTTGCGCCCCTGCGAGAACG
>JALOAP010000173.1 GCA_023228745.1 Dehalococcoidia bacterium
CCCTCTGTACTCAGGTCCTCGTCCCGGCCCGGCCAGTGGATGCCGAACTCCCCGCCAGAGATTCGCCAGTTGACGCGCTGTTCCGGTGTCGCATGGAGGAGTCGGGGGTACCACGCGAGCGGCACGATGATCGTTCGACCATCGATCAGGTCGACTGACAGGTGGTACTCGTCGATCCGCACATCGCTCACGGCCTGACCGGGGTTAAGAAAAGTGCTCATTGCGAGCTTCCCCCTCGCAGCACTGCGGGAGAGTATACGTGCACGGTGCGGCGGCCCCACCCGGCCACTCGGAAGTCGGAACTCGGAACTCCGCCCCCTACTCCTCCGGCACGTCCGACAGCTTGAGCGACAGCACCTTCGACACGCCGTCCTTGCCCATCGAAACGCCGTAGATCGCGTCCGCGACCTCCACCGTTCGCCGGTTGTGCGTCACCATCAGGAACTGCGTGCGCTCCGCGAGTTGCTTCAGTGCCGAGGTGAAGCGGCCGACGTTCGCCTCGTCGAGCGCGGCGTCCACTTCGTCGAGCACGCAGAACGGCGCGGGGTTCGCTGTCAGCAGCGCGAACAGCAGCGCCACCGCGGTGAGCGAGCGCTCGCCACCGGAAAGCAGGCTGAGCGTGCGTACGCGCTTGCCGGGCGGCTGCGCCTCCATCTCGATGCCCGCTTCGGCGATGTTCTCCGGGTTGGTCAGGATGAGTTGTGCGCTTCCCCCGCCGAAGAAAGCGGTGAAGTACTCTCCGAAGGCGGAGTTGACCTTCTCGAAGGTCGCCCCGAAGCGGGTCCGGATCTCCTCATTGAGTTGTCCGATCGCCTCGCGCAGTTGCTCCTCCGCCTCGGTGAGGTCACGCATCTGCGTCGTCAGGAACTCGTACCGTTCCTTGCTCTCGCGATAATCCTCGGGCGCTTCGGCATTGATCGGCCCCAGGCGGCGGATCTTCCGCCGGATCTCCTCAATGCGCGCCTTCGTGTCGTCGACATCGATCAGCGCGCCACCCTGGATTGTCGGTGCTGGCGTGTCTTCGAACAGCGAGTCCATAGTCATCGCATCGTCGAGCGAAACGATTTTCCCGGAGCGGTCGGGAGCGAGTCCCTCGCGCTCCATCTCTACCCGCAGGCTCTCGATGTGGTCCGTTGCCCGCGCGACCTCGGCCTCCAGGTCGAGCCGCTGGCGGTCGATCCGCAACAGTTCACTCTGCGCGTTGTTGAACTCCTCCTGCACCGACCGCTCGTGCGTTTCGAGCCGGTGCAGTTCGTCCCGGTCCGGCGCCGCGTCGTCGGCGTAGCGCGCCTGTTCCAGCCGGATCGCCTCGAGCTCCCTGGCGTGCTTCCCCAGCCGCTCGTCGATGACGCTGGCCTCGAGTTCCAGGTTCCGCGCCTGGAGCTTCTTCGCTGCAATCTGGCTCTGAATCCGCTCGATCGCCTTTTCGTGCTGCTCGCGCATCGCTTGAAGCGCCTTGCGCTCCCCCTCAACCGAAGCCAGCCGCGCGCTCGCATCGGAAACAGCTTTCAGTGCGGTGTCTCGCTTCGCGGTTGCGTCGGCGAGTTCCTGTTCGAGCCCCGCGAGCTGCTGCGTCCGTTCGGCGCTGCGCTGTGCAGCTTCGCGAGCAGCTTCGCTCGCCTGCGCGATGAGCTGCTCCTTCGCCGCGCGCTCGCGGTCGATGTTCGCCATCCGCGAGTCCACACCATCAACTTCCCGGCGCAGCTTGTGGAGCCGGTCCCGCTCACGCTCGAGCTGGTAACGTGCGCGCTCCACGTCGCGCCGCAGGCCCTCATAGGCCTGGTCGGCTTCCTTCGCCTGTCCCGCGAGCCGGTCGATCGCCTCGCGGGCACGTTCGAGCTGCTGCTGGCTCACCGCCACACGCCCGCGCAGCTCTTCGATCCGCTCGGGCAGTTCGTCGAGCTCCCGCTGCCGGCTAAAGACGCCTTCCTCGCTCCCGGACGTGCCGCCCGTGATGACGCCCGACTGGTCCACGACCGTCCCGTCGAGGGTTACGACCGCGCCCAGCGAGCGTCGCAGCATGCGCTGCGCGGCCTGCAGGTCCTCGACCACGATGACGCGGCCAAGAAGCGTATCGATGAGCGGCTGGAAGCGCTTGTCACATTTCACGAGCTTCGCCGCCACGCCGACGACGCCGCGCTCCTTCTGCAGGTTCAGCGGGTAGTTGTGGCGCGACGCCTCGATCGTCACGAACTGGGCGCGGCCTTCCCGCCGCTGGTTCAGCAGCTCGATCGCCTTGAACGCCGCCGTGTCGCTTTCGACCACGACTGCGTGCAGACGATGTTCGAGGGCCGCGTTGATGGCGGTCTCCATTCCGGGTTGCACGCGGATCTGCCGCGCGAGCAGCCCGAGGATGCCGGGCACCTCCGGCGGTTCACCGAGGCTGCCGGGCTCGATCCCTTCGATGAGCGCCTGCCCCATGATGAGCGCTGCGCGCGTGCCCGCGGCGACGCCGTCATGCTCCGCCTGCACGCGCTTCAGCGCTTCCAGGCGCCCCTCCAGGTGGTCGAGCTCACGCAGGTCCTGGTTGCCATCTGCTTCGTAGGCCCGCACCTCGTCCTGGACGCGTCCAAGCCGGGCGCGGGCGTCCTCTGCGTCGCGCATCGAGTGGTCAAGGTCGAGCTCGAGCGTGCGTACCTGTTCGCGTAGCTCAGCGAACCGCGCGCCGAAGGCCTTCAGCTCGGCGATGAGCTGGACACGCCGTGCCTCCGCCTGCTGCGTTTCCTGGTCGAGCTGCACAAGGCGGCCACGGGCGGCTTCAGCATCGCGCTCTGAGTGCTTGGAGCGCCGCGTATCGGCCTCCGCGCCGTCTTTCAGCTCCTGCACGTGGCTGCGAACTGCGGCATATTCGCGCTCAGCGAGTTCCAGTGCTTCGCGGCACTGCTGCACCATCGTCTTCGCTTGCTCCGCGTCTTCGGCGATCTCAAGCGCGCGGCGCCCTTCGTCCACATCTGCACTGGAAAGGCTGATCTTTTCGCCCTCCAGCGCCTCGATCTCCAGCCGAACCTCTTCCCGCCGTCCGGAGACCATCGCGTGGCGCTCCCGGTCGAGCGCGATCGCCTGTTCGGCGAGCGACATGCGCTGTTCGATGTCCGTGAAGCTGGCGTCACGCCGGGTAATCGCCTCGCGGCGCTTCCGGATCTCCTCGCTCAGCGCGCGCAGTTGCTCGCGGTATTGCTCGACACGCTCGCTCGCACTGGCCACTTCCGCGGTGCGCTGGTCGAGCCCCGCCCGCGCGCGTACGAGGTGGTTGTGTGCCTCGCTCCAGCGGTGGCCGTAGTAGGTGCGCAACAGCTCTGCCAGCTCGCCCGAAAGCCGCTGGTGTTCGGCCGCGCGGTCTGCCTGGCGGCTGAGCTGGGCCAGCCGCGGCTCAATCTCCGTAATCACGAGGCCTACGCGTTCCAGGTTGTCGCGTGTTGCCGTGAGGCGGTCCTGCGCTTCCTTGATCTTGATCCGGAAGCGTTTCACATCCGCGGCCTCATCGAGGAAGTAGCGCCGCTCATCCGGCGTCATGGACAGCACCTCGTCGACGAGGCCCTGGCCCATGATCGTGTAGCTGTTCTGCCCCACGTCGCCCTTCATCAACAGGTCGACGACGTCGCGCAGGCGCACGCGTGAGCCGTTCAGCAGGTACTCGGTGTCCCCGTTCCGGTAGACGCGCCGCCCGACTTCGACCTCGGCGAAGTCGACCGGAAGCCACTTATCGCTGTTGTCGAGCGTCAGGATCACTTCGGCCATGCCGACGGCCGCCCGGTCTTTCGTGCCGGAGAAGATGACGTCTTCCTGCTTCTTGGCGCGCAACAGGCGGGCACTCTGTTCGCCCAGTACCCAGCGGATGGCGTCGGAGACGTTGCTCTTGCCCGAGCCGTTGGGGCCGACGACCGCGGTCACGCCGCTGCCGTATTCGAACACGGTGCGGTTCGCGAAGGACTTGAAGCCCTGGATCGATAGTTTCTTCAGGTACATCGCGTTAGCCCTCGTCCTCAGCATGCAGGCGAGCGACGGCCTCGCGGGCGGCGGATTGTTGTGCCGCGCGCTTGCTCGCTCCCTCGCCCCGTCCGAGGGGTACGCCACCGGCCCGGACCTCCACCACAAAGCGGCGCACCGGACCACCCAGGTCTTCCTCTACCGTCACATAATCCGGTGGTTCATGCCAGCGCGCCTGGACAAGATGCTGAAGGCTCGATTTCGCATCAATCGGCGCGCCTTCTCGCAGGATCTGCTGAAGCTCCGGCTTGAGCGTGCGAAGGATGAGCGACTGTGCGGTGCGGTAGCCATGTGCGCAGAACACCGCGCCCACCACCGCTTCGTAGAGCCCCGCCAGGTTCCGGTCACGCGTGCGACCGCCCGCGGCCTCCTCGCCGCGCCCGAGGATCATCGCCTCGCCGAGGTCGAGCCGCTGGGCAACACCCGCCAGGGCGCTCCGCTGCACCACCTCAGCGCGCATGCGCGTGAGTTCGCCCTCGCCTGCCTCCGGGTACTTCCGGAAGAGTTCGTTCGCCATCACCATGCCGAGCACGGCGTCGCCCAGGAACTCCAGGCGTTCATTTGAGGTGGCCTGCGCGTCGGACTCGTTCAAATACGAGGCGTGCGTGAGGGCCTCGCGGAGGAGGTCAGCCGGCAACGGCTTGACGCCAAGCCGTTCGTAGAGTGCGTCGTAGGTCTCTGGCGTGGCCAGCGGCACGTCACCCCCTGCCAATGGCGAGCCGCCCCGGCCCGTGGACCGAGGAAATGCTAAAGTTGCATGATCATATGGGCGGCGTTTCGACCGCGTCAAGGATAGAGTAAGATCAACCTTGGGCCACGGTTGACTATGACAAGTGCGAAAAATTCATGCTCGGTCTGCGAAGAAGAACTCACCCCGCAGACGGAAGCCTTCTGTAATAACTGCGGCCAGCCCTACCACCTCAATCACCGGCAGGACGCGCCCGGGAAAGACTGTGGTCAGGTCTGGATCAACGAAGAGCATCTCTCGCTCGAATTCGCCTGTGATCGCTGCCTTCATCCGGACCAGTACGAGGGCGGACTTGATGATGTGCTCGACCTCGCCGAAGCTGCCGCTGCTACAGGCGTGAGCGAAGCAAGCCTGGCCGCGGCCGCCGATGGCGGCGAACTCCCTCACCGCAAGACGGGCAGCGGTGTGTATCTGTTCCAGCGCCGGGATCTCCCCGCGCAGCAAGGGCGGCGATGAATGGGAAGTGCGTCGAATGTCATGAATCCTTCGGCGAACGCAGCGTGCTCGTCTGTGCCGACTGTGGTGGTGTCTTCCACTTCCCCGATGCGCGCATCAGGGAGCCTGGCGTCCCCTGCGGCACCCACGAAATCGGCTTCCGCGACCTCCTCGGCCGCGACGTTGTACCACTCTGTATGAGGTGCGCAGTGGCGTTTCGCCTCCGCTACGGGATTCCCGCTCGATGAGCGCCGCCCGCCGCCGCCAACGGCGACAGCGCAGCAGGGAAAGCGTGACGACCAGGATCGTCGAGCAGGCCCCGGCGCAGCCCGCCCCTGAATCCCACGTGGTGCCCATGCCCGAGTGGCGCTGGCGCACCTTCCCCGTGTTCTTTGCGCTCGCCGTTGGGCTCTTCCTGGGCACATGGGGCGGTGTGGCGGCCGGCATTGTCGCCTCAGGCGAGGACGGCAATTCGCTGCCGATGAACCTGCTCTTCATCTTCTCCGCCGTAATCATGGGCCTCGCCCTCTCCCGCTTCATGACCCGCTGGATGATTAGCCGCCAGTGGGTGAAGCCGAAGGCGCGCCCCAAGGCCGCCCGCCGCCGCTAACGCTCCCCTCACGTGCTCGGCGATGCGGTGCAGAAAAAGCTGCTTGTCGCTCACACTTGATATTGCTGTACACGAGAAAACGGAGCGGGGCAGAGGCGAAATGGATTGACGGTCCCTGGGAGCTTGTCGTAGTCCTTGCTGCAGCCCCACCCCCGTCCGCTTCGAGGACGATCACTGTGAGGCCGCTGTCCCCGGCTTCAGACGGCGTACAGGTGCTCTCCCCGTCGGCCTGCGGAGACGGCGGGGAATGGACGTTTCAGCTGCAACGCCGCTCGGCGGAAACAAAATGGGCCGGCAGCCCCGCCTATTTGGAGCTCGCGAGCGGCGATCGGATCAGCCCGCGAAAATCCACCATGAAGCAAGCGTCACTACCGTTGTGTTCGGAGTTCCGGACGGTACCTCGCCTGCCACCCTTCGCGTGCTCGCGAGCATAGCGCCGGCCGATCGCGACGACACTTTTGTGTTTCGGCGCGCGCCAGGCGGGTGGACCACAGCAGACCCTGCCGCGTCTGTAGTGGAGGACCAGGAGCTGTTTGGGGTTACAGTCACACTTCCGGGAACTCGGGTGTTCAGTGCCTTTGGTGAACCGCAGCTGACGGATGATCTCGGCAACGCGTACGCGCTCGACCGGTACAACGTGGGCTTCTCCAAGCAGCATGAGACAGCGCCATACCGCATCAGCAACGGGACATCCGCCGCTCGATTCATCGGACCGATAGACCCTCGAGCCACCAGCCTCACGTTGACTGGTGGCGCCGGCGGCCAGCTGCTCGATGGCGATTCTGTACGCTTCGAGTTGTCCCTGTCGGCGGCATAATGACGACCGGAGGGCGG
>JALOAP010000174.1 GCA_023228745.1 Dehalococcoidia bacterium
CGTTGGGCGCGAAATCGGCCGCCGGGGCCACACACTCATCAGCGGTGGTCGCGGTGGCGTGATGCGCGAAGCCTGCCGTGGCGCACGCGAGGAAGGTGGCCATACCGTCGGCATCCTTCCCGGTGACGATACCAGCGAAGCGAACGAGTTCGTCGAATTTCCCATCGTGACCGGCCTCGGGCACGCGCGGAACGTCATCGTCGCACGCACGTCCGAGGCGATCATCGCCGTCGGCGGCCGCTACGGCACCCTCTCCGAGATCGCCTTCGCGCTCATCCATAATCGTCCCGTGGCCGGCCTGGGGACCTGGCAACTGACCGACCCTGCCGGCGACTTCGTGCCGGTCATCCCGTTCGAAACGGCCGCCGAGGCCGTCGAGTATTGCGAGCAATTCGCCAAGGAGTAGCCCGTGTTTATCGAGGAGTTCAGCGCCCGCGAAATCCTGGATTCGCGCGGTAACCCCACTGTGGAGGTCACCGCCTACCTGGACGATGGCAGTTCAGGAACTGCCGCCGTCCCCAGCGGTGCATCCACCGGCGCCCACGAGGCGGTTGAGCTCCGCGATGGTGACCCCCGGCGCTACGGCGGCAAGGGCGTTCTGAAGGCGGTTGCCGCCGTGAACACCGAGATCAGCCGGAAGCTCAATGGCGTCCCTGCGACCGACCAGCGGCTTGTCGACCGCATCCTCATTGAACTCGATGGCACGCCGAACAAGGGTCGCCTGGGGGCGAACGCGCTCCTTGGAGCCTCGCTTGCGACGGCGGCCGCAGCGGCCAACTCCCTTGGCATTCCGCTCTATCGCTACCTCGGCGGCCCGGCTGCGCATCGTCTCCCGGTGCCAATGTTCAATATCCTTAACGGCGGCCAGCACGCGCAGGACTCCACCGACTTCCAGGAGTTCATGGTGATGCCCGTCGGTGCCGAAACATTCTCCGAAGGGCTCCGCATGGGGGCAGAGGTGTACCAGTCGCTCAAGGCCATCCTCCACGACCGTGGGCTGTCCACGAATGTCGGCGACGAGGGCGGCTTCGCCCCAAGTCTCCCGGGCAACGAAGACGCCGTGCAGGTGGTTCTTGAAGCCATCGAGCGCGCGGGCTACAAGCCGGGCGAGGATGCCGTTATCGCCCTCGACCCCGCGTCCACCGAGCTCTTCTCCAACGGCCAGTACGCGCTCGCCAAGGAGCAGCGGGTGCTCTCGACCGCCGAACTGGTCGACCACTGGGCGAACTGGGTCGAGAAGTACCCGATCCGCTCCATCGAGGATGGGCTGGCCGAAGACGACTGGGAGGGCTGGGCCGCGCTTGTCGAACGCATCGGCGGCCAGTGCCAACTCGTCGGCGACGACCTGCTCGTGACGAACACGGAGCGCATTCGCCGTGGCATCCGCGAGAAGGCCGCGAACAGTGTGCTGGTGAAGGTGAACCAGATCGGTACGCTCACTGAAACGCTGGAAGCAGTGGAAGCCGCCCACCGCGCAGGCTGGACCGCCGTCATCAGCCATCGCTCCGGCGAGACCGAGGACACCTTCATCGCCGACCTCGCCGTAGCGACCGGCTCGGGACAGATCAAGACCGGTGCCCCGGCGCGCGGCGAACGTACCGCAAAGTACAACCGGTTGCTGGAAATCGAGGAGGAGCTCGGTAAGGGCGCCATCTATGCGGGCTGGGACGCCATCAAGCAGCTCGGTGCGCGCCCCGCGAAGGATGAGGCGGCCCGCCAGAGCCCCTCGCGAGCGCGCGGCAGCCGCAGCCCGCGCAGCCGCCACTGAGCCGGTAGACTGCAGCGCATGCTTCCCGAAATGCGGGCCGCCGCCGACAAGCTCATCTTCGACTGCGCGAACACCGAGTACGTCGCGACGACCATCGGCCCGCGCGCGCTCGATCGCCCGATCGAGCGTCTTGGCTGGAGCGTACGCCAGCTCATCGGTCACCTCGCGCTCAGCCTCGAAACCTGCGCTGACAAGCTGCCGAAGCTCAGCACCGCAGCCCCGTCGGAACTAGAGTCGTTCGACCGGGATGAGGCGAACGCCGAGATGGCGGCCAAGACCGCAAAGACGCCGCTCCCAGACCTTCTCGAGACGATGGCGCGCGGCCGCGACCGCTGTATCGCGGCGTTCGCCGACCTCGACGAGCAGGCGCTTGCCCGGAAGGTGGCAGGTGAGACGACCCTCGGGGATGTTATCCGCTCGTGGCTCCCGCATTTCGAAGAGCACGCCCTCGACTTCCTCGATGCGGAGCCGAAGCTGCGCCGCGACATCCTGGTCCTCAACTGGGTGCTGTACGCGGACTATGGCGACCGCCCGGACCTCATCGAGCGGCAGCGCGAACTGATGGCTGAGGTGCGCCAGTGGGCCGGTGAAGGCGGCGACCTGGAGGAAAGCGAATGAGCCCGGAACTAACGGCAGTGGTTGAAGAACTCGATGCTCACCGCGTGACGTTCGAGGCATTCTGCCGGTCGCTGTCCGAGGAGCAACTGAACCGCCCGGTGCCCCGGAGCACGTGGCTCGTTCGGGACTTCATTGCGCACCTCGCGACCATCGATGGGCCCGTCGGCGACATGTTCCGCACCGTTCGCGAAGGCGGTGACCCGGGAATTCGCGACGCCGATGGCGGCAAGTTCGATGTCGACCACTGGAACGACCGGCAGGTCGAGCGCCGCCGCGAACGGAGCGTGGACGACCTCCTCGCTGAGGCGGCGGAGAGCCGTGCCGAGCTGAAGAAGCACCTGCTTGCGCTCACCGAAACGGACCTGGCTTCGAACCTGAAGTTCGGCGGCGACAACAAGCGCCGCCCGTGGGAGACGACGCTCCTGGTCTACCTGCAGGGCTGGTGCAAGCACGACCCGATGCACGTCGTGGACATGCTGCGGGCCCTGCCGGACGCCCACACACCAGGGGTCGACGCCTGGGTGGATGACCCCGTGGTGCAGGGCTACCAGGCGATGATGAACCGCTAACGAGGCAGGCCGGTGCCCACGCTCGTATTGCTGCATAGTCCACTCGTGGGCCCATCGACGTGGGCGATGCTCGCTCCTGAGCTCGAAAGCCTCGGCTTTCCTGTGGCCGTGCCCTCGCTCACGGATACGGCCCGGGGCGAAGGGCCGTACGGCCCCGCGTTCGCTTCGACCGTGCGGGACGCCGTTCCCGGCGACGAGCCCGTCGTGCTCGTGGCGCACAGCGGCGCCGGGCTGTTCGCACCTCCGATCGCCGCTGGGTTCGAAGACGTCGCCGCATGCATCTTTGTCGACGCCACCATCCCGCGCGACGGGATGTGCTGGATGGACACGCTCGACGAAGCACTTCGTGAGAGCGACGCGTTCCGGGAGGCTGCCGCACGTGGCGTTGTACCGAATCCCTGGCGCGGCGAGGCACCCTGGCGCCAGGTCGGCATCGTTGAGAGCGGTCTCGTGGCGAGGCTCGCCGAGGAGGCAATTGACCCGCCGCTGGCCATGTACGAAGAGCGCATCGCGCTGCCGCCGGGCTGGCCGGGGATTCCCAAAGGCTATCTTGCCTTCGTGCCCAACCCGTTCTATGCACCCATTGTCCGCGAGGCACGCGACGCCGGGCTCCTGGTGCGCGAGATGCCCGGGGGCCACTTCGAGATGGTCGCCCGGCCGGGGGCGGTTGCCCGGGAACTCGCCGGGATGGTGTCGGTGCTCACCGGATAGGTGCTCGCCGCCGCGCTTGCCGTCCCCCTAGAATCGGCTCATGCGCGTCTCCCCTCCTCGCATCATCCCGCAGGTGTCGCTCGCACCGAAGCCGCCGCTCGCCGCACCCGGTGCCGATGCCTACCGCCAGACTGGTTTCGTGCTCGGCAAAGACCTGGACCTCATCGTCCGCGGGTTGGAGATCGAAGGTCAGGTGGCCGAGGCGTCATCGGGGGCGAAGTTCCGCACACAGCGCATGGTCTCAGCGCTCGGTCTCTGGTCGCGGTCGTGGCTCTGCCGCCTCGAAGCGCTCCACGCCGTCCAGGGCGGGAATTACGCTGCCGCCCTGCCGCTTATCCGCTCCGCAGCGGATTACCAGGCTGCCGAGGTCTACCTGCTGCGAAGCGATGCCGCGGAATGGAACGAGTGGCTGGAGCAGGGAGGCATCGGCAACGTGCACGAGTTGCACGCGGCTGAGTTCCGCTTGCACAGCTTCCGTGCCGCCGAAGTGCTGGCTGCCCACCCCGACCTTGGCGCGCTCTACCGCGCCGCCACCGACCTGTCGCTCCCGCACTTCGGCTCCACGCTGCTGCTCGCTGCTGCGGAATCGTCGCCAGACCGGGTGCTCATGACGTTCGGAGACCGCGACTTCCATCTCGGTCTCGCCGAGTTGGCACTTGGTTGGCTGGCGCTCCTCTCCGCCGTTCAGCTCGAGAGCGTGCTCGAATCCGGAACTGTCTTCGCACTCCCCGACGGCGCGGACCCGGGCAGCTTCATCGCCGATGCGCGAACACTGATCACAGCGCCCGGTCGCTGCGGTGTCGAACCGGTCGAGCATGAGGGCATGTCGCGCTACCTCGTGCAGAACTGGCGCAGACAGCCCGGCGCCGCGCCCAAGCGGATCGTTCTCTAAACCGGGGGAGGG
This sequence comes from Dehalococcoidia bacterium, assembly GCA_023228745.1. GTDB lineage: Bacteria > Chloroflexota > Dehalococcoidia > Tepidiformales > Tepidiformaceae > JALOAP01. The sequence continues at coordinate 4,571 of JALOAP010000174.1, forward strand.
CTCATTGCTCGCAGCGGTGCTAGCATCGCGCCATGCTCCGGTTCCGATGGCTGCTGTTCGCTGCCCTGGTGGCGTCTGCTTTCGTGCTTATCGCCTGCGGCGATGATGATGACGATAGGGACGCCGACCCGTCAGTGGGGCCGTCGCCTGCCGGGGCGCCACTGAACGATGACGCCTACCTGCGCGTGTTCTGCAGTGGCCTCACCGACTACCAGGACGCGCTCATGACGGCACCGGACGTGGACGAAATTCGCCGTGTGGTCGAGGAGTATGTCACCAGTCTTCGGCTGGTGAACCCACCCGAAGACCTTCGCGCCTACCACCAGGAGTACATCAGCTACCTGCAGGCCGCCGCCGAGGGCGACCCAACGTCGCTGTCCGTGGGGGCGCCGCCGATGCCGGATGACGATGTGCGCGACCGGCTCGCCTCGAAAATCCCGGATATCGACGAGTGCAAATACCCGACGTTCCTCAATCCGGGGGAAGACGAAGAGTAGCGCGCCACTGCTTCGAAACGAACGGCACGCTTATACTGGGGGCGCCCGGATCCCCCGGATGAAGGAGTACCGCACCGATGCCCCAGTCTTACGCGTATCTCCGCGGTGAGATCATCCCGCTTGAGGAAGCAAAGATCGGCGTGATGACCCACGCGTTCAACTATGGCACAGCGGTATTCGAAGGCATCCGCGGCAACTGGAACGACGAGCACCAGACGACCTACCTTTTCCGTCTGCGTGAACACATGGAGCGTCTCGTTCAGAGTGCCAAGATCCTGAACATGGAGGTGCGTGACTCCGTCGACCGCCTCTGCGAGGTTGCCATCGAACTGGTCGAGCGCAGCGCCTTCACCGAGGACGTCTACCTCCGGCCGATGGTCTATCTCTCTGGCGAAGTGCTCGGCGTCCGGCTCCATAACGTCGAAACCGACAACCTGATCTTCCTCTCGCCGTTCCCGGCCTACCTGCCAGAAGTTGCCCGCTGCCACACGAGTACCTGGCGGCGTGTGCAGGACACCGGCATCCCGCCCCGCGCAAAAGTCACCGGTATCTACGTGAACAGCGCCCTCGCCAAGACCGAAGCGAACCTGAACGGCTTCGATGAAGCCATCATGCTCAATGAGAATGGGCACGTCTCCGAGGGTTCGGGCGAGAACATCTTCATGGTGCGGAAGGGCAAGCTCATCACGCCAACCCCCGCCGACAACGTGCTCGAAGGAATCACCGCCGCGAGCGTCGTGCAGCTCGCCTCCGACCTTGGCATCGAAACCGTTGAGCGCGAGATCGACCGCTCCGAACTCTACATCGCGGACGAAGTGTTTATGACTGGCACCGCCGCCCACCTCACGCCCGTCGTCGAGATCGACCGGCGGACGGTCGGCAACGGGAAGCCCGGCCCGATCACCAGCCGCCTCAGCGAACTCTTCTACGACTGCATTGTCGGGAAGAACGAGAAGTACGCAGCCTGGTGCACCCCGGCACGCCTTCGCGTCACGAGCTAGCCGGCGTGGTGTTCCGGCCACCCCGCGCGCTCGGCGTTATTGTCGGGGGCGCGTTGGCGGTGTGGGCCGGCATCATCGCGGGCCTGGCCGCAAACGTCGCCATCGGCGCACCCGCCGAACCCAAGACACTCGTCGCCTGGGTCGTCGCCGCCGGCATGTTCCTGCTCGCACTCGCCTTCGCGAACTGGACCTTCGCCGTCTATTCGCTCGCATACCACGTTGACGACGAGGCACTGACGATCACCTGGGGCTGGCGCCGCGTCGTCGTGCCTATCGCCTCAATCCAGCGGATGATCCCGGGCCGCACCATCGACGAGCCGCGCGTCGACGGTCTGAACTGGTGGGGTCTCCATGTGGGCGTTGCCGACGTGACTCGCGTCGGCTACACCATGGTCTACTCCACCCACAGCACCCCAGATGAGCTCCTCTACATTGTGACCAGCGACGCCTCCTACGCGATTACCGTCATCGACCAGGCGGCGTTCGCCGAAGAGATCCAGGCGCGCGCCATCGTCGGTGCTTCGCCGACTGTGCCGCAGCGT
>JALOAP010000175.1 GCA_023228745.1 Dehalococcoidia bacterium
CAAACCGCCGAGATGTCCATGAACGGAAAGCACCGGAGCGCCGAATCGGGGTTGAGGTTGAAGATGTGATGCCTTCCCGGAATGAGCATCTTCGCCCCGGCCTTGAACGCTTCGATGAATTTATTGAGCGCGTCGGGGTTTCCCGCCGCCGGGTATCCTTCGTGGTAATGCTTCTCCCCGGCCGGGCCCTTTGAGCAGTCGTATCCGAGCAGATAGATCGGGTTGGCACCGAGGACCATCGCCAGGTTCAACGCGCCATAGCCGCTGTTCTGGCCGTGATACAGCCCTTCCTTACAGCTCTTTGTCCACCCGATCTCCCCGGCCGAGGGAATCGAACACACGTCCGCCGGGTAGGAGTAATTCGACAGGTCAAGCCACACCTTCACTCCGGCGAAATGCGCGAAGGCCGCCTGGTAGTTCCGCTCCGGCCCGTCCGGGTTCTTGGCCCTGTAGTCGGCGTCGATCTTGCCCGACATGAGGTCATCCAAAAGCGGCCGGTCCATCCCAAAGACGATGTCCGCAAAGGGCACGTCGTAGAACGCCTTATTGATGGCGATCACCCTCTCCCCGCGTAGCCGCTCGAAGTCAAATCCTTTGAGGCTGGGCCCGCCGCCGACGATGAAGCAACGCTTCCCCCGCCATGCTCCATCCGGGAACCGTTCAGAGAATGAAACCTTCCCCTTGGCGACAGACCGGTAGTCCTTGAGGCGGCGGGCGTCCTTACGGGAGCGCTCGCCCTCGGCAATGATCCGGGTCACCCTGGGGTCGTTCATTCTCAGCACCTGTCGGGCCATGTCATCCTTGGAAAATGGCGGACGGGGAGCCCAGAAAGACTCCCCGCCCGCGTGTGTGCACGGTTTGCTCTGTTGTCCGCGCTTAGCTGATGTTGCAGCGGACGATCTGTTCCACGTCGGCGACGGTCCCGCCGAACCGCATCCAGCCGTAGGCGACGTCGGAATAGGTTTCGGCCTTGAACTCGTCGAAGATTTTGAGGTCCATCCGATTGCCGCCGACGAGCTTGTTCTTCGGCAGGCAGACGTGGTAGTAGCTCGAGCTGGCCAACATCGTGGTGGGCACGAGCTGGAAGACGTAGGACACCTGATTCGGCGAGCCGTCGAACCCCTGGAGCACGAGCTTCAGGGCGTTGTTCAGCCGACCGACCAGGGCGAAGGGACAGACGACTTTCAGCGGCGTGTTGAAACTCACGCCATAGCCCTTGTCCTTCACGGCGTCGAAGATCTGGAGGGCGGCGGCGTTGAGCGTCGCAGCGTCCCGGCCGGCCAGGTACCCGGCCGTTCCCGAGGCCACCCCGTCCGGGTGAGCCTGCCAGGTCATGCGCTGGGCGGCGTAGGTGGCCCCGACCGCTTCGATCAGCGCGTAGAAACTCCCGGCCTTCGTATAATTGGCCTTGTTGATGAAGGACTTGGCGTTGTTCTCCAGCTGCCAGAACTTTCGGTCCTCGATCATCGTCCGGTGCCAGCCCAAGCCGGCGCCGTAGAGGTCGTAGCCGACCTCGACTTTCGAGCCGCTCATCGCATAGATCTGGGCGGGTTTCCCGATGGGGACCTTCGAGAACGTGAGGCCATCCTCGACGTCGTAGATGGTGAACCCGTCGTCGTTGGAGTTCCGGGCGTCGATCATGTCGAACACCTGCTCGTAGCCGATGTCGAACATGGGCAGGGCCTGGTACTTCTGGATGACCTCGTGGATCGTGGTCTCGAAGTCGCCGGGCGTGCCGAACGCCTGAAGCCGAGCTTCCAGGCGCTGCCGCTGGGAGGCGAACCGTTCGCCGGAAGCCGTGAAGTTGAGAACCTTGAAGATGTCCGCCCGCGCCTCGGGCGTGGCGAAGTCTTCCTGGGTGAGGGGCCGTCCGAAAAGTTTGTATGACATGGTGATGGCTCCTGTTACGCCGCGCACAGGCCGTTGAAGGCCACGAGCACGGTCGTGTCGTCCGCTCCGGCCGTCTTGAGACAGCGGCCGCAGAGGGTGTTGGACCCGGCGGTTCCGGTGAGTGAGGCGCTGGCGGCCTCGTAGTACACCTTCGCCCCCTGGGAGATGCCCTCGCCCGAACCGGCCTTTTTGGCCAACTCGACCTGGTCCATCTGGGAGACGACGGTGACGATTTCTCCGGCGTCCTTGGTTTCGTAGAAGAACCCGACCGTGTCGCCGATCTTGGTCAGGCCCATTTTGGTGCACCCGCCGCTGGGAACCGTGTAGTTGTCCAGCGCCTGATAGTGCTGACTCCGCATACCGACGCTCATGATGACCTCCTAGAGCGTCCCCGAGGCTTATCAGTCCTTGGGGAGAAGAGACTTGTCGCTGATGTCCGGGAGCGAACCTTCCCCGCCGGCGTTCGCGTTGCCGCCCTTTCCGTCCGTGCCTCCGCCCGAAGCGTTGCCTTTGTTCTGCGGGGTGGTGTTCCCGCCGCCCTTGGTCCCGGCCTTGCCGGGTTCCCCGAACAACTCCTGACCTTCCGCGACCGCGGTGTCCATGAACTTGTTCAGGTCGTCTTTGAGCTTGGCTTCTTCGGTTGGGGTGAAGGACTTTTCGAACTGCTTGCGAACGTACTTTGCGAGACGTTCGTCCTTTTCAAGCGCGGGACGTTCCTTGAGCACGGCTTCGAACTGCTCCCGGGCCTGAGTCTTGAGGCTGCTGGATTTGTGAGACGCCAGCGAGTCCTGAAGGGTTTTCTTCTCCGCCTCCAGGGTGGCGACTTTCGTCTCCAGCTCCTGACGCTTGCGGATGTCGTAGCCCTTCGCGTTGTTGATCTTCTCCTCCACGTGCTCACGCATGAAGGGGTCTGAGGTAAGCTCCGCGATCTGGAACAGATCGGACGGCTTGTGCTTGCCCTCCTGGATGGCCTTGCGGATTTCTTCCAGGGTCATGGTCTTCTCGCCTCCTTGGCGGTTGGTCTCCGCGAACGCCTGGAGCTGCGCAATCAGCGTCGCCCCGGCAAACGCGGGCTTATCGATCGCGGAATTACTCAGCGCAATCCCGTTGATCTCTTGAATGTCGGCCTCTTGAACATCAAATTCCCGGGCGTTCTCCGGTACCCGAACGATGGCCTCGATCGAGGCGACATCGAAGGGGATGTCCTGAAACTGAGGGTAGATGTAGACGGCGGCAACGGAGGACATGGCGTCCCCGACGCGCTTGAAGAGCTTGCCGACGACTTCGCCGATGGGTTGCCGGTTGGCATAGTCTGAGGGCTTGGCGTCCGGGCCCTTGGCGGGGTGGCCGTTGTAGACCGGGGCCCCGAGTCCGAGCTTGGACGTCAGGGCTTCGATGGCTGAGCGATACCAGCGCTGGAGGGTGGCTCCAATCCCGGCAACCTTCGGCTGAGCCTCCCCTTCCTGACCGATAACGAAGGCGAGGATCTTCGGGTTTGGGTCCTCGCGTTTGATATCGGAGATGGTACGGGGGGAGACCATGCCCATGACCTCATCGGAGGACATGGCCAGGAGCCGGCCGAGAATGCGCGTGGTGTTCATGGTGATAAGTCCTCCGGCATTACCCCTAATCGAATGGCCATCCGCTCTTCTGGCGATAACTCCGTGTTTTCTTCTTGGGGTTTTATCATCCTCATGAAGGCGGCATATCGCGGAGAGATTGAGCGAATAATGGATAATTCCCATCCGGCCTTCGGGCCTTTTACATAAAGCCGTTTGCCGCGAAAATAGCGCGTGCTTCCGCGCAGTGCCTGAGCCCACCATATTGGGACTCCATCTTTTCGCAGTATCAAGCGTTTCATGTCAGCCCTTCTTCGCCCGGCCCTTCTTCTTCTCGGGCTCCGCTTCCGTCATGGGCGCGGGCTCGGTTTTCGTCTCCGTCCCCACGTACTGCTTCCGGATCTCCTCGATGTTGCCGGTGGTGATCATCGGACCCTTGGCCGGCCGCCGCTTCCCTTCCTCTGGGCGGGTCGGTAGTTGCGGCTGGATCGTGTTCGTGGTCAGCGCGGGCTTGCGCTCACGCACTTCCGGCCGCGGCGCCTCCACCTCGTTTGTCGTGATGGCTTTCGGTTTCTGCTTCTCGTCTGTCATGTCATTCCTCCTCTTCCTCGGTGTTGTCTTCCTCACCCTCGTCGGGGTGCATCTTTTCGAAACGCTCCATTCTTTCGTCGCTCTCCTCGGAAACGCGCTGAGCTTCTTCAGTGGCGTTGATGTTGGGAATCTGCTCGAGCACGGTCTGGAGGCTGATCGCCCCCGAGCTGTAGAGCGGGAGCCAGGTCTCGGTGATCCGCTTCCACGTCTCCGGCGAAACCCTGGGGATGGATACCTTTACCCGTTCGGGGACCAGCGGCGTGGTCTTGGCGTTGGCGTTCCAGATCGCCATCGCCTTGCGGATGAGCTCCTGGTAGGCCCCGATCCAGATCACGCGCTCCTTGGAGGTGGCGGCCTCGACCTGGTCGGAGGTGACTTCTGACCCGGACCCCAGCTTGGTGGTGAGATCGCCGAACCCAAGGAACCCGATGGGAACGCCCGTCGCTCCACTGATGATCTTGGCCAGGATCAGGATCTCCGTCTCGATGCCCCGCTGCGCCTCGGCCCCGGGCGTCAGGTACAGGAGTTGCCCGGTATGGGTAAAGAGCTTTCTAACCCGCCAGTTGTTGGCAATGTCCTTAATGGCATCCTTCATCGCCTTGGCTTCGTCGGCCGTGGCGCACTGGATATGGGGGACGGGAGACCCAAACAGGCGGTCGATCTCGCGCCAGTCCCGGAGCGCCTTGCTCAGCCATTCGATCTCGGTCAGACACTTGCCGACCTTGGGCGTGGGCTCGTTCGGCTTGTGGACCCGCCCCCCGAACCGGGCGTAGACGAAGCTGTTTTCCTCGAGCGATTTAAGCCCGGAGCCGTCTTTCCATTCCACCCGCTGATACCAGAGATAGTCATCTTTGGGGTGGACGATCGTGTACTTGGTCTCGACCCGGCTCATGTACCGGAGTGAGACCTGCTGGTCGTCATCATTCCACTCCAGTACTCCCAGAAAGCAGCCCTCGAGCTCGCCTTCCTTGGCCAGGTCCTGGGGCATCTCCCGGTCCAGGCCGTTGTATTCGAAGAAGTCACGGACAAACTGCATTTCCTTGGACTTTGCGTCACCCGGCCCGCCGTTCTCGTTGACGGCCGAGACCGAGAGCCCTTGGCCGATAATGAAAGCGGCCCGCGTGTCGACGATGTTCCCGAGCTGCACGCAGCCCCATTTATCGACAGCCTGGTACTTCTTCGCGGCTGAGTCGATTATCTTCTGGTATGACGTGAAGGCGTTTCCCGAGTAGACGGCCGTTCCTGCTGTCGCCCGGTCCGCGACGTCGTCGATGACGAAGCCCTCCACCTCTGCCAAGCGGGCGGCCAGGTCGGCGTTTTCTTTTGCCAGGGCTTCGAGTCTGCGGGCCGTCTTGAATATGGCCATCAGTAAACCTCTTCGTCGGATTGGAAGGCGACGGCTTCGACCCCTGACTTGGCGTGCGTATAGATTCCGTAGATCGTGGCCTTGATAGCGTGTTCCTTACCGGGGCCAGGAACCGGGAGAGAGTGACCGTCCTTGTCCTTCTTCCACACCCAGGACCTGACTTCCTTGACCAGGTTCGGGGATCCCTCGACGATGTGGATCTTCTGAGCCTTGAGGAAGTCGATGCTCGCCCGGACACTGTCTTGACCCTTGAGGGAGGGCTTGGCGTTGAGGCCGTTGTCGCAAAGCTCTTGAATGCTCTTGGGCTCGGCCGAGTCCCAGTAGGAATCATCGTTCCTGGTGACGCCGAGGGCCAGGGCGCGGACCGCAAGGGCGGGGTTGGTCAGGCCCTTTTCATACAGCAGTTCCTCAACCCAGTACTCATCGGCGCGGCGGTAGATCTTGACCAGGGCGGCCTCGTCGATCGAGTAGCCGAAGTCCCCGCCGTAGATAATCTCATCGAAGGCGATGGTCGGCAGCGGCTGCACGTCCCAGTTGAAGATGACGCCCTCGAGCTCTCCCCATTCCCCGAGAAAGTAGATGTTGTAAAAGTTCTTGTCGTCCGCAGCGGCCGCCTTGAGCATGGAGATGTATTCTGGTTCCGCCCAAGGGTTATCAAGGACGGTGACGCGGATCTTCTCGGCCGCCTTGGGGAGACGCTGCCAGTTGCGCTCATAGATCCAGGAAGTCTTGCCGATCGGGTTGAAGTCGCCGATCATCTGCCGGAATGCGAGCGGGTGTTTGGAGCGGGCCCCGCGGAGGCGAAGGCCGAGCTCCCGATAGTCATCCTCGCGGAGCTCCGTCAGCTCGTTTGCCCAGATGAAGTTGACGTCCGTCAGGGACTTGATCTTCTGGTAGTCTTCGCGGTTATTCATCCCCGTAAAGACCCAGGTCTGATTTCCGCATTGAGCCGTCCAGGAGCTGCGGTCCAGGCGGAAGGGGCGATGAAGCGCGTCGGCCCGGCGCTCGATGATGTCGAGCGTGGACTTGCGCAGGCTGGCCAGGGTCTTCCGAACGACGACGATCTTCTGTCGCTCGCCGGGGTTCAGGATGCCCTGGAGAAAGAGCTTGTCGGCGATCGTGTAGGACTTGCCGGCACCGGCGC
>JALOAP010000176.1 GCA_023228745.1 Dehalococcoidia bacterium
ATACATCGACAACCGAAGTATTATCATTGTCAACGCTTGCCGCCGTTCCCTGGGAAAGAAGCAGAATGTCGGTTAGGGTCAACTTATATCCGGTTGGAACGTAGAAAATGGGGCGGTTGGAAATATTGCCGTTAGCGTCTAAATTTTCAACTTCATAACTGATAATCCGAACTGGAGCGGCATTGAGTTGAGCGGCCGATTTTGACAGTGCTGTTCCGGCAATTTTCAAAGCACCATCGGAAAGAATGTCAATTTCTCCACCAATTACCCAGCGATCCCCGCCTTGCTCCTGATAGTTTTTTACATTATATTCACTCATGACGATCACCCCTTATGAAGTGGCGATCTTGAGCTTGCGGATCGCTTCAGCTAAAACTACCTGCCCACCAACTCGCTTGCGGGCAGTAAATCGACACTTCCCGCTTGAGGCTTGAGTCAAGTTGTCTCGGGTAATGGAAATGGCAATTCGATCAATAATCTTATAACCCCGCTTAAAATCACCCAAAACAATCGGATAAGCATTAGCGGCTATGTCCGGCATATCAACACATTCGATATAGGGACGCTCGCAAATTGTTGGAGGAGTCCCTAACCCAATGTTGGGTTGCCACAAATAATGGCCGTCTCCAGCTTTCAGTTTCCGAATGGCTTTCAAAGTCTGTCGATTTAACAGCCAAACCGCATTGTTGGCATAGGCAGATTTGAGATCGTAGAAAATATCCATCAAGCCATCGGCGGTTATTTCATCAGCATCGCCAGAAGCGGTATAATCGATATCTTCATTCGTCAGAATCCCTTGCGGTTTGCCAATGGCATTCCCTGAAACAAAGGCGGTTCCTTCAGCTACTCCAAACTGCTCAGAACATTCATTGACAATTTCTTCTTCCATATTAAAAGCCGAATCTTCAAGGTCGGCAAAGGAAATATCAACCACTGCAGACATCTCATGAACCGGCACGTTTTCCAAACCATAGGCCATTCCGGTGGTTTCGCTTCGGGTTCCGGTTTCAGCCACCCAGACGGCCGCTATGGAACCGGTCTTTTTGGGGAGCTCAACAAACCGTTGCGAGGTCTGTCGAATGGAGGCCACAGAGCGAATTGGAGAAAATTCGACAATGCCTTTGATGATTTCTCGAACGTATTCACCAGGTGCTAAATATCCACCCAAAGTATCGTCATAAGTCACTAAGGCTTTTTTCTCAGGTACAAGGACTTCGATTCCTTTTCTCAAGTATTGATCGAAAGCTTGTTTTCTTTCAACTTCAGGATCAACTTCCTTATTTTCTCCTTGCGCTGGACGGTTGAGTTTGGTTTCAAGCTCGTCCATTCGAGAGTTCATTTTTTCTAATTTTTCCACAGTGCTTGATAATGCCTCACCGTATTTTTTAATTTCGGCTTCACGCTGGTCGTTGGTTTGTTTAAATTCCTCGAATAACCCTTTTAATTCCACCAGGGCGTTCTTTTCGTCTGCCATGTTTTTCACCTCGTAATGTAACTTTTCATGTCATGTAAAAGTGTTTGTAGTTCATCATCAAGCGAGGTTTCCGAGTCGCTTTTGGTATCGGCTGAGTCGTCAGATTGCTTTTCCTCATCAGAGTGGTCATCAACCGAGTCTTCTTGAGGTTCAGCTTTCTCAACGAGAGCCTGAAGAGCAGTAATTACATCTTTTATTTGTGATAAATTCACCGAGGAGAGAACTCTCCCCGATTTAAAATCAGTAGGTTTGATTGATTTAAAATTGGCACTGAGAAAATCGTTGGCCCATTGGTAATAAGCGGAAACATAATTATCAAGGTTTTTCTTGATGTTATAGAGCTTTTCATCAATGGATAATTCTGAACTTCCAATCGTTTTAGGATAAAATATTTCCCAAGTTGCTTGATTTAAAGCGTCATTCAGGTTATAAAGTCTTGAATATAATTCCTGTTGACGTTGCATTTCATTAAAGTTTTCATTAAAATCCGTTGATTTTTTTGTTAATTCATCGTGCTCGCCTAACGAATCTTGAACATCGGATGTTTCTGTAGAACCTTCTTTCAACCCTTCTTCTTTCACGTCTAAAACGTTTGCCAATGGTTGGGCCGGAAAGGTGACTACTGAATACTCATAAAGTTTTATCTCTTTTAATAGCCTTTTCCCGTCCTTGTATTCTTTCTTTACCGGATCATAACCAATGCTCAACCCCTTTATGGCTCCCTGTTTTAATAAGGAATAGGCTTCTTTCCCTTTCTGAGTATCAAGGTTGAGTTGCCCTCGAACAAACAAACCGCTGGCATCTTCTTTGGCTTCTAACCCAACGCCAATTGGTTCATCGGATTTATGTTGCCACAAAATAGGAACTGATCCGCCTGAATGGTCGAGAGTACGCTTAAATGCCCCTCGTTCGATAATGTCATTTTGCAAGTCTTCAATTGCGAATATTCCAGCGTAACCGGTAAAAACTCCCTGATCGTCAAGGTCATTGAGCTTTAACCGGAAAGTTTTTCTTTCCATTGCTGTGCCTCCTGGTGCGGATGTGGGGAAATAAAAAGCCCCAGGCCAAGAGGCTTGAGGCTCGTGATAGGAGAATCAAATAAATTTAAAGAATTAATTCAAGGGTTAAGATCTTCTAATTCTTTTATTTTGGCAATAGCCAAACAATACGCCATGAAAATTATAGTTGCCAAGGTTCCAAAAAAATAACCTATAAAGAACCAAAGAATACTCATTTTTTCACTCCTCCAGAACTGCCACCCAAGTACACCGGCAATTTACGTGCTTCGGAATCACCCCTTGGGATTCTTGAATATCATATTTTCTCCCATGTTCTGAAAAACATTCTTCACAAGTTCTTTCATCCTTAGCGGCCCAAAATTGTAATTGTTTCACTCCGGCTTCCTGGTACAACTGCCGGTTACCTTCAGTAAACGCTGATATGGTTTCAGTTCTCGCAATGTTTTCCGCCCGATACCCCTTAGCATCTTCAAAGGTTTCTCTTACTCTCTTAGCCAGATCGTCAACCCCTTCTCCAAGGTCAATTCCATCTTGCAGTGTACCCTTCAGCTTCTCAAGGGTGGTATCGTTAATTCCTTTAATCTTGTTTCCAAGCTCTTCTTTAATCCAATCATTAACCCTGGGGTTGTCGATATTCCAAGCAACTTCAATTCCTAATTCATTAATGGCGGCTTCAACCCCTCCTTTGATAATTTCTAAAAGCAAGGGTTTAGAGAGTTTCCGCAACTTTTTATTCCACTGCTCGATCTCGTATATATCCTCTTTCCTGATAGCGGCTTTTCTGTTCTCAATATTCTTTAAAACTTCTTTTTCTTGCTCGTCAAAGTAAGGTTTGAGGGCTTTCTTCCATTTCTTTTCCCATGGGTCCCAATAGTGTTTCCGCTTATATTCCCAGAGTTCAGCGAGTTTTTCTTCAGAGAAGATGGTTTTTTTTTGAGAGAAAGATTTTTCGGTTTCTTCTTCAATCGGTTCTTCAGTGGGTTCTTTTTCTGGTTCTTCTTCTGTTGGTTCCTCATTTATTGGAGTTAAGGAAAAAGGAATATAAAGCCTATCCGCTTCAGGAACTTTTAGGGTTTCAAACCCTAACATCTCTCGTGCTTCGTTCCTGGTAATAATCCCTCGGTCAACCGCTCCAAACATCCGGTTATAAAGTTTATCCTGGTCTTCTTGAAGTGCCTCGATACCGTCTTTGTCATAATCGAGGTATAAGTTTTCTCCCCACAATGGAACCAGCCAGTTGTTGAAAGCGTCTTTTAAATAATCCATTAAGGGAAGAACGGTTTCTTGATAGAGAGCTTTTCTCGCTTCACCATAATTGGAATAAGTTTTTGAGGAATTGTCTCCAATAAGCTCGGGGGCTACGTTGTAAGCAATGGCCATTTCACGAGCCGAAAGCTTCGATCCTTCTAACCAACTCATATCAAGCGGCGATAATCCGGTTGGCTGAAATTTCAATCCAGCCTCGGCAACAAAAACATTGCCGGCATTATTAGAACCGCCGTAAAGCTCAATGGCCTGTTCCCGTAAGATTCTTCTGGTGTCTTCGCTCAAGGTCTGGTCGGTCGAAAGAATTCCCGAAGGTTGAGCCGAATTTTGCAACAAAGAAACATTCCATTTCCGAGCTTCATTATTTTGGTCAATGCTTCGAGCAGAGGCTTCAAGCGGGCTCATGCCGTAAAAATCGTTTAAGGGATTAAAGAACTTAATGTGGAGAATTAATTCGGGTTCAAGTAGTGTCGTGTTTCCGTTGACTGTATATTCGTATCGCAAAATGGGCTTATTCTGATCACCAGGAACAATTTTCATCCGGTCAGGCCGCAATACGTAAAGCTCTAATTTTTCGCTTGGTCGAGTAAGGGTTCGTTCAATATACGTATTCCCCGACAACAATAAATAGCTCACCATTGCTTCAAACCAGGAACCAAACCCTTCAAAGGGATTTGGCCGATTCCACACTTTCAGAAGAGGATGGTTAAGGTTTAATTCCTCTAATTTGTCTTTCTTTTGTTCGTATAATAACCAAGGAATACCGGCACAGGCTTGAGCGATTAGGCGAACGCAGGAATAGACATAAACATTATTTCCATAACCTTCTTTGGCAAAATTTTCATAATCTTTGGGCGTCCACACCGCCTGACCGGAATAAAATCGGACAACAGAGTTATAGGTTCGGGATTGCTTGTGGTGGAACAGTTGTTTCAGCCATTCAAACATTTATTTCAGTCTCCAGATGGTAGGGGTTAATTGAGTTTTCAGGTGAGTAAAAATTGCATACCTTATAGCATCCATGGCGTGGTCATTAAACTTCACTGGATCGTCTATGATATTTCCGTCCTTATCTTCTTTCCATTTATAACTTTGAATTTCTTTAATGACATTAATTGCATCCCGATGAATATGGAGCTTATATCTTTTCACGTGGTCGATTCCATCGTGAACGTCCTTTTCAGCCGGCTTGACGTTAAACCCTTCTCGTTTGATTTCTTCAATGCGGTCTGGTTCTGCTGAGTCGGGATAAATAGGATTGCTCTTTTTCGGGAGAAGAACTTTCATCTTGCCGATGAGATCGGTATTAGTAAGGTGAGTTTCATACAGTAGTTCTCGGATATAAATTTCATTGTCATATAAAAGGAGTTCAATTAAGGCCGATGGGTTGTTAAACCCAAAATCCAGACCGTAAAAGGAATCTCCGTTCTCCGGCCAATAATCAACCACACCCCAATTGGAATAAATAAGGTTCTTGAGGATTCCCCATTCGCCTTTGGTATAAATTTGATAATAGGTTTCGTCCTGGTTTTTAAGAGCGATCAACTCGTCAATGTAATCTTGGGATAAATAGGGATTGTCTTTGTAGTTGCTGGCGAGAATCCCAATAATGCCAACCAACTTATCAATGACGATAGTCTTCAACCAGTGAAAGGAGTCGATCGGGTTGAAAGTAAAAAAGAGTTGGTTTAAGGTGTCGGTTTTTCGTCTGGCTCGTAAATTTAGCTGTTTATAATCATCAAAGGTGAGCTCGGTTGCTTCTTCTCCCCATACATAATTAAAATCAGCGCTTTTTATCTTTTCTGGGTCGTCAAGAGATTTAAAATAAACTTCATTAGAATTGATCCAAATAACCAGATCGGTTTTGTTTTCTTCATACTTGATTTGATACTCGGATAACAATTCCTTAAACAGCTTATAAGCAGTAAGTTTTAAAGATGGCAGTGTTTTTCTGGTGATGAGAAAAGATTTGTTTTGCTCGGTAATGCACTTGACTATGAACCATTGTGCAAGAGAATAAGACTTTCCCGAACCGGCTCCGCCATAGAGCAGATTAATTCTTTTCTGGGTCTGGCTCAGAAACCTCCCGAATTTCCCGATGATCGGGATCTGGATGTCCGTCAACAAATTTGACTGTATAAGTGATTGGATTTTCATTGTCTCCCTGATGTTTCACGATGTCTTTCTTCCCCCACCGTTCGGGATAGCGGCGTTCTAAGAAGTCTTTGTAATTAGTGGGGCTTTCTTTGAGTTTTTCCCGCCATTCCTCGATTAATCTTTGTTCTGCTCGAGCTTCGGCAAGTCGAACCGCGTTTAAAAAGTCTAAATAGATTCCGCTTTTTCTCTTTTCGCCTTTTTTTATCCAACCATAATATGTAGCCTTACATATCCCGTGAGCTTGGCAAACGGTCTCTATATAATTTCCCGCTTCAATCGCTGGAATCATTTTTTCTATCAGCTCGGGGGTTAATTTTAGCTTTGCCATTTTTATTCAACTTCTTCTATGGTTACCTTAAAGGCTTTTCCTCGTAATAGAGTTAATTTAATAACCTCGGCTATCTCAGTTTCAGGAACATCAAGTTTAATTCGCATTCCGTTTTGAGAGCCTGAAATGTTAATTGCTGATTGGATATCGGGTAAGGACGATAAAAAACAAATTTTTTCCATTTAGCTCCTCCTGACAAACAAGCGAAATAAGATTAAATTTTTTGATACTATCTTAGCTGTGAAACAACCGATGACAATCGGCACATAAAATTCTTAACAGTCTTACATCGTTATATAAAA
>JALOAP010000177.1 GCA_023228745.1 Dehalococcoidia bacterium
TATAATCTTGCCTGGAGTCGAATCCGCCCTGCCAGTTGTCAGCAACCATGACCCGTACCCCATCCGCGTTTGATGCCAGCACCACCATACCCATCGGGGCGGTGATCCTCCCCCCGTCGAGCCCGTCGTTGTCCTTTACTGAGATGGTGAACCCGTTGGCCTTGAGGGCCGTGGCCAGGTTGCCTGACTCCCTGAGTTGAGCGAGCTTCTTTCGCGCAAGCCAGAGCCATTTTTTGCTCCGGTCGCCGTCGGGGGTGATCCCCATGTCACAGCCCCTTGTCCTCAAGCAGTACGGTCTTGGTATGTTCCAGCATTTTGGAGAACTCCCCATTGTTCTTGGTGATCAGGTCAAGGGAATCGATGGCGCCGGTGACGCCTTGCACCTGCCGCTTGAGCCGGATCTCGAAGTGCTGTTGCTCGGCTGCCTCGAATTGCTCCCGGGTAAACTCAGGGAATTTCTGAATCTCGCCCCAGAGTGTAGCTACTTCGGCCAGGGCGTCGCTCACCATCTTAGTAGTGTAGTTGGCCGTGGATTGTTTCTCGGCAAGATCGATCTCCAGCCGGCGGCGGGTGAATTTGTCCGGTATCTCCCCGGCGAGTTTCTCCTGAAGTTCCTCGATATCCACTTCCCGCCGTTGCAGATTGAACCGCGCTTCGTTCAGGGCGTTAAGCCGGTCAGCGAGACGCAGCCCCAGAGCGCGGTAGGCCCGTTCCGGGGTGTACTGCGCTTCCATTACGAACTTGCGGTTCTGAAAGTCGGAGTTGCCGAAGGGGATAGCGAAGAACCTTCGGTCGAACTCGGACAGGACTTGAGATACGTCGTTCATGCCGCTCCCCCCTGAACACCCGTCATGTTATACCTCGCCAGAGATAAAGAAGCGGCAGGAACTGAACTTGTTTCAGTAGCAAATGCTAGTCCCCCCATTGACGTAGACTTTGTGGACGATCCTGTAAGCCCGCCCATCATAATACCTATGTCATCGTTGTACACTGCTGCACCGCTGCTGCGAGTTGTAGCTAGAGTACACCCTGCCGCGCCTACAGCTTCTGTCGCAAAACTTATCTTGTCAATGTAATTCGACCTCGTCGGACTGTAATACCCTCCGAGAAGATACCCGTTCGTCGAACTCCTGGTTCCACCAAGTCCAAGTCTTGCTATTCCAATATTCGCACTTATCGTATTTACTGCTTCGGTTGAAAATGTAATTCTATCTATGTTGTCTGTATACGTTAATGTCGCAGTTGAACCACCACAAAAATATCCAACATTTACCGAACTCACCCCGGCCAGACCAGTTGCACTGACGGATAACGTAGCTGCTGGATTGAGCTGAGCTTCAGTGGCAAACGAAAGCCCGTCTATCTCATTCTGATACGCTGCATTATCATGCCCGCCAGCCACATACCCAGCCTCGAAATATTGTACTCCCGCGGACTCCCCTCTGGCGACATTCAATGTAGCAGTGACGTTTGCCGTGGTAAGAGCGACGAGATCAATACTGTCGATTTCCGAGTATGTTGCTGTGCTGTAGTATCGCCCTCCACAAGCATACCCTACTCCGGGAGCACTTAGCCCGGCAGGGGCGTACCTGGTCGAACTGATAACAGCGCTTGGATTAATCGCTGCGAGGGTGCTCCAGACAATGCCGTCAATCTCCCCGACCGGGACAGTTGTAAGTCCTGTTAGTGCCAGTCCGTAAGTATAATTAATCGCGGAGTACACAACGCAATTCACCTCTTCCTGCAACAGATGGTTATTCCAAAAACACTGAGCCATTACGCACTCGGCATGCCAATGGCGTAATAGTCAATCCGCTGTTCCTCAGTGGCAGTCAGTGAGGTGCTGGCCAGTAGCAAGTCGGCGTTGAGAATGCCGACAGATCCCTGAACTCGACACTCAGTTGTGGACAGCGCCCCGGTGTCGCCGATAGCAATGAACCGATACCAAGCCGCGGTACCAGAGGACGCATTGACCCCTGACCATGTCTCGGATGCGGTCTTCTGCATAATTCCACTCGACGGCGCGGCGAAAGTGATCCCGGTCCCGGTAGAGTTGTTGGAGATGGTGACCAGCAGAGTGGACCCACCAGGGACGGCGTCGTTGGCGCTTGAAGGCTCTGCGGCGCCGTCGTCGTAAATCTTAATCAGCCCACCATCCAGCTCTACCTTGAGCGCGGCCAGGAGGGCGTCACGAGTACCTGTGCTACTTTTGAACGACATGATGAAACCTCCTTAATCCAGGGAGACGTTAATATCGCCGATGGCGAATGAGAGCGGGCTGCCGTTGTTGATTGTCCGGGGCACCGCCAGTGCAGCAGTGAACAGACAGTTTCCACCGTTGGTGAGAGTATCGTCCCAGATTGAAACATAGGTAACCGTGAAGTCGGCGGCGGCAACCGCTGGTGTATGGGTCAGCGCAGCAGTGTTGGAGATGACTCCATCGGCCGCCGCGGATCCGAACGTGATTGCCGTCCGGTCGTAGGCGGTGTCAGACGTAGCATCCTGCTCTCCGCCGACACCAGCATCATTCGGCGCAGAGTCGTGGATAGCCAGGTAGTACGTAGTCGGCCTGGTCGGGCTCCCCTGATTGAACAACCAGTTCAGCAACAATGTTTCAGTGGCGTCTGCTATGCTCATGACGTGCTCCTATGCAGCGGTTAATTGGACACCGGCGGTGACCTTCAGAGTCTCACCAGTGGCCATGACTTTAGGCGATGGGAACTGCACTGCCGAGATCAGTAGTCCGGAAGTGCTGCTATGCGTGGCCACGGTGGACATGAACCCCACTCGGATCGTGGCAGACCCGGAAAAAACAAACTCAGCTGGGGAGGCGGTATTGGAATACAGGCCGGCGGCGACGGCTCCGGCAGACAAGGTCTTCCGCGCCCCGCCTGCGTAGGCAGTACATTCCGGCGCGTTGGTCATGATCGTGGTCATGGTTTCCCCGGCGACCGGGGCGTAGGCTGTCTCAGACAGCCCGAGGTACCATGTTGAATACTGACTACCGCCCGCCATTGCGGCGCTGACAATGTAGTTCAGGCCGGCGGTCGGAATCAGGTTGCGCAACCGCTCTTCCCATTTCAACTTCCCGGCCTTGTCAAAGGCCTGGAACAGGTACTCAAACCCTATCTTGTACGGCTGGATGATCATGGCTACGCTCCTTTCCGGACGATTTCAGCTTCGATGAAACTTCGCGCGGCGAAGCGCGAAGTTGTTGGGTCGTTCAACTTGACAATGAACTGGCGGATGCCGTCCTGCTCCCGGACAATCGCTGCACCAGACTCACTGGTCCCCGGGGCGATGAGGTCCTCGACGATATTACGCACCTGCCCGTCTGCGGTTCCAATCACGGTACCTTTCTGCGACTGCCAGCAGACCTTGGTTATTCCTTCCGCAGTCTTGGTCATGACTTTGCCGGTGCCGTACACTCCGCCGTAGGCTGCGACCTCACGAATGTCGAATCCGTCCTCGACATCGCCGGCGTAGAACTCAGTCGTGTCGCCCTGGGCGAAAAATATCCCGGACTTGACCGGCTCCATGATGTCCACCGGATCAGGGAACATGAGGAAGTTGGAACTCAGGCGGAACCGATCATACTGAAACGGCTCGGTATGAAACACATAGCCATCTGCATCCGCGCCGTAGATACGTCCGCCGTAGTGCCGGATGATCCTGAACCCTGGCGCCGGAGACACGAACAGACTTTCGCATACATGGCCATCGTCGTATCGACCAGAGGTAATGGTGTAATTCTCCGTTCCCGGGGCGACATCGGCAACATGGTACAGCGTGTCGCCGTTGGGCATGCTCAGGTACAGCCGCAGGTAGGTCGGATTGCCGGTAGTGGGCTGTGGCAAGTTAGCAAAAATCACTCCGGTATCGGCCGGCAAGTCAGCAGAAACAATCGCAGATGCTCCGGACTCCACCCCATCGGCGTCTACCCAGCATACTGCGGCCAGGTATGTCCCCTCATCATACGCCCCGGCAGTGCTGTAGACAACCGGCGCCCCCGGGCGAGGCAACCCCCAGGGCAGCGCGGCTCCGTCCACGATCTTTAGACTGACTGTGCCGTCACTGAAATAGACAGTTCCCAGCAGATAGTCGAATGCGAACTCCGTCCCGGTGACTCCGGTGTAGAGCGTCGTGGCGCTGTTGTCCGTGTTGAACACCTTGAGGTCAGGACCTTCAATGAAAAATACTCCAGCTGGGCAACTGAAACTATCCTTGGCCCCCACTGCGGGATAGACTTTGGTCATGCCCTTACGCCCGGTAATGCGGTTGCCGAGCCCAAAATCCACATTCACCGCGTTGGCAACGGTCTCCTCCGGCAGCATGTTCGCCGGAGTCCGGTTGCACATGCCCTTGCCCCAGGGATGAAGCGATGTCACACCGCGGTCATGAATCATGTCTGATACGCCGGGTCGCAGCCGACCCTGGTTTCGATATTGTGGTACCGACGGAAGAACGCAATGCCATCCGTCACATACTCATCGTAGAAAGCGTCCTTGTGATCTTTGGCTTTGACCGGGTCCTGTGTTTCTGCATCGTGATGGTTGAGCGCCTTGTAGGCGGCCCACTCAATACATGCCCGGTGAAAGCGACTGGGAATTTCAGGCTCCTTACCAGCAACATCCAAGGCGTAGCGACTGTACCGCCAGACACGAAGAGTGAAGGTGTCTCCATCCTCATCGGAAGTGGGAGCCCGGTCAAACTCAATGTCAGCGGTTTCCTGATCAGTGGTCCATTTTGCCGGATCACCGGCGGCGATGGTTCCGTCGAATACTTCGCCGGTCAGCAACTTCTCCAGCTTGCGGGTTCCGTCCCAGACTTCGAGGATCTGGATAATCCGATCCGGAATAGTGTAGATGCGGGTGCCGGTTTCGAGAATGACTGAGTAGTTAGTCTTGTCGATGAAGAACCCAGTCTCCTCGCAGAACTTGTCTTGACCCTCAGCGAGATACCCAAGCAACCGAGTATCCGACCATGCGGCGAACGTAGATCCGTAGGCATTGAGAACATCGCGGAGTTCCGCGAGCATCTCCGCTCTTGTCATTTGACGTACTTCCCTTTGTCAATGAGGTTCCACGACACTCCCGGGCGATCCTGGCGCACGAGTATCTGCTTCCCATCCCGGTCCTTGGTAGCGATCACATGCGTAGCCACGGCGTCCTGCAAGTCGTAGACGACCGAAGGCGGCACCTTGACCGGCACACCTCGCATGATCTGCAGGTCATGACCAAACGGAGTCCCGTTCTTCTTGGTGCCGTGGACGATCACCGTCTCATAGTTCGGCTTGCCTTCCTCGGTGTTGATCATGATGGTCGGCCAGTTCGCCCGGTCGTCCTCCGGGTCGATCTCTTCAACCGCGACGGCTACGTCCGACTGAGCTTCGTCCTCGTCATCGGTCGGCGGCACAGGCTCGTTCAACCCGAGAATGTCGAACTCTTCGTTTACTTGCCCTACAATTTTCTTTGCCATGGTGTACAGTCTCCCCCTGCAGGTTATTATTCAGCTGCCTTTTCAAAGGCAGCGTCGAACTCTTCTTCGGATGTGAACTTGTCGTCGAGCAGCGGCATGAGCTTGCCCACCAGCGCAGCGACCTCGTCGAGGTCCTTGGCAATGTATTGCTTCTCGCTGGAGCCCGGGTATTCGCAACAGATAGACTCGCCCTTTTTCTTGTCCTTGGCCTTGATCGGCACCCGACACTCGATGACGAAGCCATTCGTAGCGGATCCAATTTCCAACATGCGCTTCATGTACATTTTTCTCTCCCTGTTGAGTTGCTCGGCTCGATAAAAGGGAGGGGGATCGCCCCTCCCCTATGGTCGAAACGAACAGACTGCTTACGCTGCCAGGCCCCACATCTCAATTATGAGAATACCTGCATCGTAGGTGCCGACAGTGCCTGCTTCGCCGTTTGCCAAGTACAGATAAGCGTTGGCAGCAGGCAAGATAGTGAAAGGCTTAACCGTACCGATGGCGTGCGCTCCGCCAGAGGTCATTATCGCCGCTGCACCTGCTAGACCACTTGCATCAGCATCGTAGGCGCCGGTAGCAGCGGTGGAACTGTACAGGTCGATGTCATCGGCGCCGGTAGTGGGCACCTCTGCGCAACTCACCTGCCCCGCAAAAATCACACCGTTAACTGCTGTGGTCACCTGGCCAATATGACAGGCGCCGGTGTTGCCGATCACAGCGAGCTCGGTGGTTGTTGATTTCGCCCCAGTGAGGTCAATATACATCGTTGTTTTGATGATATTACCTGTCCGGAACGTGGTCACGTTGTACGCTCCAAGTAACGCTGCCATTACGGTAGACGCCGCCATAGTGCCAACGACGGCTGACTGATCAGCGGCGGCATTGATCTCAGCGGCGGTAGCGGTGATGCCATCAAGCACCCCCATCTCAGCAGCAGTAATGGCACCTACTGCAGGAGCACCTCCAGCATGGGTCTTGATGTTCTCGGCAATCAAGTTTTCACACTTGATATCTTTTCTCCTGAAAAATCCCATAACAATTCCTCCA
>JALOAP010000178.1 GCA_023228745.1 Dehalococcoidia bacterium
CGGGAGAGCGTAGCGCTCCACCCACTGGTTCGGTTCTGTATCGGTGCGGATGGTGCGGTCATCCAACTGACAAAGACGGTGTTCCAAGCCACACGGATGATCCCGGCGCATACGTAGACGCGATGGAGAAGTCTGGAGCGAAAACAGAACGGCTCAATGGCGCGTGTTGCCCACAAGGGGACTGGGATGAACTGTAAACCGAACATCAGCGGTGAGCCTCGTTTTGCCCGCCGCGAAGGAGACAAATGACGACGATCAATCCATGCCCGGTGTGCGGGAAAGAAGGGTTTCACCACGTGACAGGCAGCGGCGGGGAAAACGTAGTGCTCGACCGCGTGGTTGGGCAACCCGTCAGAATCAAGGTGAAGGACGGCTACCCGAAAGTCGGGGGCCAAATCGTAACCGCTGTGTGGCGCGAGGACGTTCAGATTTACTACGATGAAGAACACGATGTTTGCATTCACCTGAACGCAGCGATTCCGGTAGACGGCTACAGCGACGCGCATCCACGCCAGCGCGAAGCTCTGCGGAAGGGAATCGACATTGTTGAACGGTGCTTGTCTGAAATGATGCACGCTATGAATCGCGGAAACTTCGCGCTGGCGTGGGATAACTGGGCAAATATTCGGGATGCAACGAGGATGATACGGAAATGAAGTTGCCCAACGACCAAGCTCACCGGCCAGCAAAGGCCGGAGAAAGGAACTGACATGACAGACAACGCAAAACCGGCCTTTGCTGGTACGTGTGAAGCCGTTTGTTCGACATTTCCCAATCCGCTTTGCGTGCGGTTCGGGCAGGGCCGCATCCTCATGCTGACGTTCAAGGATGAGGACGGCAGCGGGGTCGTCCTGCGGGACAGTGGAGCAGCTCACGCTGTCGGAGAGGATGCGAACATGCCACCCGAGAAAGGCGTGAAGCCGAAGCCGGGGGAAATCTACCTACACTTCACGAACGTCGAATCCGCTCAGGCACTACGCTTGACTCTGGATGAGGCGATTGCCGAGATGTCGAATGTGGCGCGGGTGAGCAGCGGAGCGACGGCGGACCGTCTGCGGTCCGACGACGCGCAGTCTGCTCAACCCGCGTTGCTGGACGGCGCTGCGCCGGACGGCAACGCGGGGCCTCGCCCGCGCCACACTGGCCGGGCGCAGCGCCCGGCCAGCATAACCGCTGAGACTTCGGCGGCCCAAGGAGTGAAACATGGACCTACCTGAAAACGACGAGCAAGAGAAAGCGTGGCAAGAGTTAGAAGATCGAGAGCGGGCCGCCGATAGTTCTCAAGCGGCTGGTTCGGTGTTCCGAGACCTCGCGCTGAAAGTCAGCAACGACATTTCGGAGGACATCGACGCTGGAGAGAGCCGTGAAGAATTGCGCGAGGTTGTCCGGTGGTGGGCGCAGAAAGCCTGCGACGAAGCACAGCGACGAGCCACCGCAGAGCAGACGGTGTTCAGTATGGCCAAGCAACTCATGGACATCGCACTTCCACCGAATGTGGCGCAGTCTGCGCGCGGGATGTAAGAGGAACAGGAAACAACAATGACGACAGCATTGCTCATAGCTCAGTGTGCGTTGATTGGACTCAGCGCCTTCGTTCTCTTGAACCATCCCTCGCCGCTGATAACGGCGATACACGTGGCGCTCATCGCGGTCAACGTGATGTCAGGGCTGGTAAACGTTCGCAACCTCACAGGGAACAAGAAATGATCGAACACGACAAACACATGCGCGGCCGCTGCAACATGTGCCACCGCCCGATAACGGTGCTTAAGGGAATCGGCGGGCGCTTGTGTGACGACTGCTATGACAGCATAGTTGGAATCGGGAAGGCGGCTGGACGGCGTGATCCGGTTGACATGCCGGTTGAACCGTATAGCGACGAATGGAAAGACCAACGGCGGGGAATGTAGGAAAACAACAAACACAAAACAAAGGAAGGACAGCAGTTATGTCGGAACCAAACACACAACAGCAGCCGAGCAAAAGTGAAAGCGGAAATATATACGTTGCGCTTTGCGCGATTATGGAAGATGCGCAACCTTTAGCCAAAGACGGGAGAAATACAACGCAGGGTTTCAACTTTCGCGGCATTGATGCCGTCATGAACCACCTGCACCCGCTTTTTGCCCGCCACCAAGTTGTAGTGATGCCGGACGTTATAGCGGAGCGTAGTGAAGAACGGGAAACAAAAAGCGGAGGGCGGTTGATTTACCGCGTACTTACCGTGCGCTTTACCTTCGTGCATGTAGACGGATCGCGGGCGGGATGCACAGTTATCGGCGAGGGAATGGATGCCGGGGATAAAGCGGCAAACAAAGCCATGGCCGTCGCGCTAAAATATGCGCTAACGCAAATGTTGTTGCTGCCCTACGATGAAGTTGATCCTGACGTGGATTCGCATCCGACTAGCCTTCCAAAACCGTCGATACCGGCGAAACCGTCGACACCTTCCAAACCCGTCGGCACCGTCGCAACCGGTAAAGAAATGGTAGGCGATCACTCGCAAAACGCTGTTGTCCTTATCGGCAAGGTATACAAGAAAGAGGGAGAGTCAGAGCAAGGCCCGTGGCGACTGTGGAAGTTTGAAGTTGGCGAAGACCGTTACTCTACTTTCGATGTGAAGATTGGCGAACAAATTGACGTGTTGGAAGGTCAACAAGTTAGTGTGTTTTTCGCCGAGAAGCAAACAAAGAAAGGCATTGTTCGGGATATTGTTGCAATATCTCCCTACCCGACACAAGAAGCGGAACAACAAAACGAGGCTTTGCCGTTCTAGGCGTTGCGCGGAGATTAGGTTGAATGTGGCGCTGGCGTCTGCGTGAAAGGAGAAGCAATATGAGCGAGAAACGATGGCAAGGAACGTCTGACATGAGCGAAAACGCAGAACGAGCCGTACCGTCTGAGGCCATGTTGGCCGGTGCATCCGCCGATGACCTCAACGCCGCGCTCATCGCCCGCGCTATGGAGCGGGGCGCCGCCGCGATTGCCCGCGCCGAGGCGTCGCTTGCCGGATTGCAACGCAACCAGCGCGCCCGCGTCCGGGAGTGGGGCAGACTCCTCGTCCGCCGCGCTCGGCAGGCCAGTAGCGCGCATGAGGATGAAGGAAGGAGCGACGCGGATGAGTGATAGCTTCGATGCGATTGTTGGCAGTTTCCCTGATCTACCGGACTGCCAAGACCCATTCACCGAGCGGGTGAAGAAAATCTACCGGACGCGGGATCGGTTCGCGCATCTTGACCGCGTGTTGCGCGAGTGCGAAACATCTGGTGATCCGATCTACCGGACAGCCGCCGCGCTGTGGGATGCGATTGCAGGTCCTGCGCCGTTCCGTCTGCTGCGCGATGTGCCAGAGGCGCGCTCGCCACGAGTGCGCCCGATGCGAAGCGTACAGGGACATGCAGTATGACTACGATGTGTAAGCAGAATGTGGCGCGGGTGAGCAGCGGCGCTGCGCCGGACGGCAACGCGGGGCCACGCCCGCGCCACACTGGCCGGGCGCTGCGCCCGGCCAGCGCGAAAGTGAGGGTTTCGGAATGAGCGCAGCGAATGGAGAATACCCTCCAGTTTCTTGTTCTGCCTTCTGTTGCGAGGGGTGCGGACAGGACTTCGACGAGGACAGTCAAGAGGCCAAGGACGGGTCGCACGTCCGATGCGTCGGGCACTACAACCGCCGCACCGGAGAATTGGAACCGGAGCCGGAATTGTGCGGCCCGGTGACTCGTAGGCAGAATGTGGCGCGGGTGAGCAGCGGCGCTGCGCCGGACGGCAACGCGGGGCCACGCCCGCGCCACACTGGCCGGGCGCAGCGCCCGGCCAGCCCAGCCGTCAGGCACAGGCGGCAGAAGGCACATATGAAAATAGAACCACGCGATTTGCCGCCTGTAGCCTGCACGGCGTTGTTGGGCGCGGACATTCTTGCTAAAGATGAGAGGAGAAGCAAAGAGTTTTCGTTTGCATGGTTGCCGCAAGAAACGGCCCCTAACGGCGTTTATGTTCTCGTTGTTCGTGGAAAAGAATACGGCGTGGCGCAACGCGCAGGAAACGAGGGTAACTATTTCGAGAGCAGGGGAGGAGACTTTAGCAACCAGATAGACGGGTGGATGCCGCTACCGCCTCCTCCGCCCAATGTGGCGCGGGTGAGCAGCGGAGCGGCGGCGGACCGTCTGCGGTCCGACGACGCGCAGTCCGCTCAACCCGCGTTGCTGGACGGCGCTGCGCCGGACGGCAACGCGGGGCCACGCCCGGCCAGCACCGAGCATCACGCTCGGAGCGAAGCGGAGTAGCGTGCCTTGCTCTGGTTGGAGGGTCCGGGTCCGACAAGAGCCAACAAACCGGACAGGAGGAACGGGGATGGCATCGCAACATGAGAAGGGACAGGGGGCATACGTGGCTCCGCACATGAGCATGCGGCAGAAATTGCTGCTGGGTGACTGGGCGAAGGAACACGAGCCGGACTGTCGGCGGAAGACCTACGCCGAGTTGGCCGCGCAGGCGTCGGCGGACACGACGGTCGGGTTTCCGGTGACGGCGAGCAACATGGGGTCCGTGTGCGTCGCCCGGTTCGGAAACAAGCGCGGGCACAGCAACGGGAACGGGTTGTCGGCACTGACCGCGAGGATTGCCGAATGCGAACGCAGACTGACAGCCGCAGGAGCGTAGGCCACACCGGAGGGGCGGAGACACGGATTCTCCGTCCCTCCAATGACCTGATAACTCGATATTGGAGGCAAAATCGGTCAAGCGGGGCGACGGAAAGGGAGGGGTGGAGCAATGACTATGAACTCAATGCGGTGGCCCGACCATTGGCGTGTGTTGTTTGGGTTTGAGCCGGATCAACAGGAAGCCGATTCGCTCGTAGCGTGGCTTAGCGGGCAGTTTCCCCCGCATGGGGTTGATTCCGGATGGACCGAGACTGAGTTAATCGCAGCGCTAAACGCATATGCGGAAAATATTCGCACCAAGCGGGAACGATCCAACGCTAAGAATCTCGACGGGCGTATCCAAGCGCCGACCGGCCCGCAGATCAAAAGCCAAATCATTAAAGCGAGATATGAGTCGCGACATTCCGCCGATCCTACGCCAGCCGAAAACGAGCCGTGTGGTTTGTGCGGCGATTCTGGTTGGACTACGCATTGGATCGGTTGTGGGGACAATGTGCCGTTTGATTTCATCGAGCGGTGCCGGTTACTGAGTGAAACCGTGCCTTGCGTTTGCTCGAAAGGCGATTACGTTGTTGGCAGGGATCGCGCCTACCGCAAACTGACCGGCGATAAGCTATTGGTGTTCAACGAAATGCGGTGGGAGGCTGCCCGGCAAGCAAGGAAGTTGATTGCGGCATATGAGAAAGATGAAGAAAAATGAGATTTGTCGCGCTACTGGCCGGGCTGTGCGTCCTGTAATATCAGTGCATAAAGGGGTAAAAGTGAAAGCTAAGACGACACGAGGAAGCGGGTTAAGGGGAAATACCGTGCGGACGGCAGACGGCGGGAAAAAGGCATTAAAATACGGCAGGAAGCAAGCGATTTATTTGTTTTGTGTAGAGTGTTTAGGATTTGAAGCGCATCCTAATGAATGCACAGACGAGATGTGCCCGTTGTGGCCGTTCCGAGGGAATACAATGTCCAGTCGCAGAGGCGATAAAAAAGAATAAATATTGGGAATAACTGATTTGACTCAGAGGCCGCATGTAATACAATTACTTTGAAAGGTAAAAAATATGGCGCAACGTGAAATGTTTACGGCTCGGATTGACCCGTTAGTTGCGCGGGCGATAGAGACACAGGCCAAAGATTCAGGGCAATCCGAAGGCTGGGTTATCGAATGGCTGGCTAAGCAGGTGTTAGGGCATCGGCTCCCGCTCGGATGGGAGCCGGGCCAGAAGGTGGCGGGTGCAGAAGGCGGCGTAAATGAAAATTGAAGTTACTGGGCGGCTGGAAAAAGCGCTTGTAGAAATGGCCGAAGCGCATGGTCTGACCGTAACCGAGATGGGAGTCTGGTTACTGGCGACAAAGTTGTTTGCACCAGAAGATCAGGAATTCGTAATACACGAGGCCGACGCGAAGGAGCAGGCGCATGAAACCCGCTGACACAACCGTTGAAACCACTAGCGAGACCGGTTCAGGGGTTATGTCACATGTTTCAGATGGGTATGCCTTTTCGTTTTTTGAGGTATGGCCTGACAAGGTTCGCCCGTGCGCCGGAACGTGCGGCGGAAATGTTTATGAGCCGTGGGCATGGCAAATCAACGGCAAGTTTTACTGCGGGGATTGTGCAGATTTGCAAGGAGACAAACCGTACTATGGCAAACAATAGAATGTATATCGTGGACGACGAAACAGGCGAACAGCTTATGGTTGCCAAATCGTTTGGCGGCGGTTGGGACTGGCGCAAAAACGCCTTGGAAATGACTGAATGGCTAGCGGCTAGAGACTTAGGCGCGGCATACGGCGGACCATCGGGCATGTCGTCAACGCGGCTGCGACTTGTGACCGAATACGATCTGCCAAAATCA
>JALOAP010000179.1 GCA_023228745.1 Dehalococcoidia bacterium
ACCGCATACGTCGTTAACTGCTACGCCAACGGCGGGGATCGGAAGGCGGGGATAAAAGGATTTATCATCAACGCCGCGTACGGCGCATACACGGCGAACGCCTGTGACAATGCGGAGATCGGATATTCGGTTGAGATGACCGACGGCGGCCAGGTCGTGATTCAGGGTTGCGGGGCGGAAGGGTGCAAACAATATCTCAAGTCTTCCGGGGGCGTCGTTTATCTTGATGGATTCGCCGGCAACAACGCCGGAGTGAGCGGGCTTCCGGACGCCTGGATTGAGATGGACGGATCCGCCGGACGCCTGACCGGATTCAGTAACACGTTCGCGAACACGTATCTTCTGAAAACAACCAATTGCCCGGAGCTCGTGTTGGATAGCATGATCCCGAAGGCGAAGATTTTGGTCACGGATTCCACCGCAACAAAATTCCAGGACCCCGTCCGCGTCGCTCATGATTATTCGGGTGATGATTTTCGGTGGGTCGAGGCCGCGGATTTCGGAAGCCATGTGAATGTTAATTTACGAAACTACATCGGCTGCCAGAATGCGACGGCCATTCTCAAGGATGGGACAAAAGCCCTGTCCTCAACACTCGTGCTTAAGAATATGCGGGGGTGGGGACGATTCAATATCTACCGCCAGAACGCATGGGGGGAAACCAAGATTCGTTTTTTGCAGACGAGCGGAAACGGCTTCGAACTTGAAAACATCAACCTCCCGCTCTCGTTCTACGGACACGATAACGCCAATATCCACCTGGTCTTCCAACAAGAGGGGAGCGGGGTTTTGTTCAAACTGACCAATTGCCAGCTCGTGCGATTCTTCGGCGTAGAGCTTGTTGCCAGCGAGGGGCGCGGCGCCGTGTTCGAGCTCGACGAGTTCTCCGCCCTCGAAATCGACAAGACCGTGATGGACAAAATGAATAGTAATTTTTCCGGGCTTTGCAATAAGCCGCATCGGATCAAGTTCACCGGATACACGGCAAAGCCGATTGCGGGACTATTTGATACCGGATGCCGGATTGAGTTCATGGCGCCGGCCGCTGGCGGGTATCTCGGGTGTATCTGTACGGCGGGGGGAACTCCGGGAACGTGGAAATACTACGGGGCGATAGGGGCATAAGTCCATGACAATTCCTGTTTATTATTCGGCCCCCGGAGTCGGGCGGTTTCGTTTCTACTGGAACAACCTTGCCGACGCCGATGCAACCGTCGAGACGTCAAGCTCGGCGGCAGCGGAATACCCGCTGGCCAACATCAAGAACATCTGGCCAACGTATGAATTCCGGACCTCCAGTCTCGGAGCTCCGGACTTCATCAAGTGGGATCTGGGGACGGCCCAGTACGTCTCGTGCTTCATCCTTTGGAATCACAATATCTCCGCCGGGGCCACGATCCGGCTTCAGGGGAATGATTCCGACGCCTGGGGAGCGCCCGCGTTTGATGAGGCCGTGACGTGGAACGCCGAAAACCTGGTGCACGTCCTGACGTCGGCAGTTTCCCTCCGCTGGTGGAGGATCATCATCACGGACGCAGCCAACCCGGACGGATACATTTCGGCCGGGTGTCGATTCCTGGGAACATATTTCCAGCCCGGGGAGTCGAATGCCACGCGGGCCCCGGAGCTGATCGATCCGTCAGAAGTGGCGTTCAGCCGCGGCGGGCAGATGACGGCGGCTCAGCTGGACGGCTATGACCAGATGTCCTACAGGTTCGACATCGTTTCCCCGGCCGACCAGGCGACGATGAAGACGATCTACCGGGCTATTGGACGGTTCAAGCCATATTTCATCATCGAGGACTCGAATTACCCGCTGACGACGGTCTACTACGTCCACAATATTTCGCGTTGGGGCTTCGGCGATATCAAGGCCGGGGGGTACAAATCGTTCCAGTTGGACGTCGAGACGCAGAGGTAACGGATGGCTTTCGAACCGAACGGCTACGATCCCAACCTGGTGATGCTGGTTGATATTGAAATTGCCAGGAGATTGGACACGCTGGCATGGACGCAAGCGGCTGCGCCGAATACGGCATGCTGGTATGTCTCTCATCCGGAGGGCGAGCCGTCGAAGGTGGAGGGGGACGGGGCGGCTTATACTCAAAATTCATCGCTGGCCTCATGTCAGGCGGGTACAAGGCGATGGTTTTACGATGCGACACTGGAGCGGCTCTATGTCCATATCACGGGCGGCGGGAGCCCAACGATCGCTAATCCCTACCTTCTGTCCTTCCACGTGCGGCGGCTTGCGACTGATGTTGAGGAATACGGCGGCCATCTTTATCTGCCCATCCTCCCGGCCGACTCCATCCCGAGCGTGAGCTCGTCGACGGGGCGGTTCCATGAAAACGGGACGTCCCTCTCTTTCGGAACGATCAAGATACTGAACGGGGACGGACGGTTCGACACCCTTTTCGATGCCTTCATCTGGGAAGCAAAGCGGGTTACGGTCAGGCTGGGGGAGAAGGGGAAGGGTGACGCCAACTATATGGTGATCTTTGACGGATGGACGGGGGATATTTCCTGGAACGATGACTTCGTTGAAATAGGGACCGAAGACCTGAGGACACTGGTGCTCTGATGGGTGCTATCAAGATTCCAAGGTATCGGTACTCGCTGGCGACGTATCCGAACATGGACCCGGCCGCCGAAGGGCAGGTGATCCCGGAGCGGTACGGGACGCTTTATAACCTTGTCCCGATCTGTATTGATTTGAACGCCGGGAAATGGAAGTTGAATCGGCGGGAGATTCACGCGATAACGGCGGTGAGAGAGGCGGGACAGACGCTGATCTCGGGGTCGGAATATACGTCGGATTTGGCGAATGCGGAATTTACCATCGGGGTTACGCCGGTCCTCCAACCGTCAACAGTTTATTATTTCGTCTTGGAATCAGACTATACAATTGACGGCGTCAACTATTTGGGATACGGGCAACAGACCGACGGCTCGAAATACACCGGCGGGACTCTCTATTATATCAACGGCGCCGGGACATGGACGGATCAGGCGAAGGATCTGTATTTTAGGATTTGGGCCAAGGCGTCGCTTGAGGCCAAGGCGTTTATTCTCGTCGATAATTGGGTGTGGGTTGCCGGCTGGAATTACAAGGCGCTCCTTCGGGCCAGCGCGGCCAACACCCGAATTGCCCAATCATTTAAAACGCCGGCCTCGGGCGGGCCGTGGTATCTCAGCAATATCCAGGTGGAGGCAATAGCGGTCGGCTCCCCGTCCGCATCCCGCACGACCAGGGCGTCAGTGCTTAGCGCGTATTCGCCGTCTGAAATCCAGGTCGGAGTCAAATCATACCGGATGGAGAATTATACGGGCGAGGCGAACCGCGCATATTTCCCCCAACGCGGCGCGGCCACAGACCTCACGGTCGACATCGAAGGAATTGAAACCAGCGGCGGGGCGTTGATGACGAACGTCGCGGATATCATCCAGGACATCCAGGCGAATATTTTGGATGGGGACGCGGACGCACTGAACGCGGCCGATCTGGTCGCGCTTAAGGCGGCGCGAACAGAAACGCTTGCCTTGAATCTGGACACGGAAATTGATTTTGAGTCGATCATAAATAAATTGGAATCCGGGCAACTGTGGAAATATATCCCGTTGCTTGATGGGACGATCGGCCTGAAATTTGCGGCCGCGGGTGAACCCGCCGGGACTCCTCACTACCGGGATGAGCATTTTAAATCGTTCAAGATGCGCCGGAAATGGAGTGCGATTTACGAGCGGGTCAAGGTCAAATACGCGCAGGACGGCGGGAGCGGGGAGTTTCTCGTGGCTGAGGCGGAAGCGCTCTCGGCGAAATATCTCTACCGGAGCATGCGGACGCTGGAGGTGGAGACGTTTTTGACGAACGGGGCCGACGCGCTTCTGTTGGCGGAGGATTATCTCGGGACCTCGGCATCGGCCGGGCGGAGACAATACCTTTGTTGGCCGACGGTTGAGGTGGAGTTTGAATTGAGGGCGGGGTTGGGCTGGGAACTGATTCCATCGATGAAAGTGAAGCTCACGCGGGCGCGGGCCATGAGCGCATCCGGGGCGCTCGATGCCGTGCTGTTTTACGTGATGGACGTTCAGAAAGACAGCGGGAGCGGCATGGTCAAGGTGACGGCGATTTTGGACGCGATGACTTATTAAGGCATGAGGAATAGATAGATGGCTGGAAAAACGATTGTCGGAACGGAAAAGCACGAGCGGGCGCTCCGTTGGATGAAGAATGAAGTCCAGTCGATCAAGAACCGCATGGGCTATACGTTCCCTGAGGCTCCGGGCGGAACGTATGAACCCGCGCTCGGGAATCCGGTAGCCGACGGATACCTTCTCCAATCTACGGCCGCCGGGGTGCGATCTTGGCAGACGCTGAATCAGGCGGCGGTTGCGGGCCTGACGACGGCGGACAGTCCGGCTTTTGTCACGGTAAAATGTTCTGGCCTAACCGACGGCTACATTCCCTATCACGTGAGCGACGCGGCGGGGCTGGCGAACAGCCCGCTGACTGTTTCCGGCGGATATGTTTATTGCGGGAGTCGCTTGTATCTGAACGGAACGGGCCAGGTTTTCAACATTACCCAAGCCCCGACAGACCCGGCATCGGGAATAACGGCTGTCTCTATTCTCACCAATCCGATATACACGGCTACTGACCCCAAGTCGTTTTATGCCTTTGCCGTCAACAACCGTCCCATCATCAACACCGGGGTTTCCAATAATTCAACCCAGGCCGGGGCGATTTACAACGTATTCCGAAATTATTATCAGGTCGGTTCTGACGACAGCGGGACGCTGACGAACCTCCACGCCCAAAGAATCAACTACGGTCATTACGATACGAATACGTCCGCCACGCCACAGACGAACTTCGCCTATGGGCTCTATATTCTGCCTTACATCAAAACAGGCGCAATCGGCACGATGGCCGATATCGTCATGGCCGCTGACTCAACCGGCGGCTCTTATACCTACCGCTACGGCATCAGGCAGTTGAACTCCGGCTGGAACTATTTCGGAGGTAATCTCGGCCTCGGGAAAGACGCCACGGGAACGCCCGACGGGACGTTTTCGCTTTACGTCACGGTCGGAACGCCGCCCTCAAATTCTCATGGTAATACCTTCATCATGTACGGTGCGGACATCGCCGCCGGGAATACCGCTCCTCACTTCAGGACCGAGAACGGGAGCATCATCCGGCTCTATCGGCAGGCTCACCTTGCCGACGAAAAGACGGACTACACGACCGGCGACCTCGACACCGAAGCCGAAATCATCGCCGCGATCAACGCGACGAACACAAAGATAAATTCTGTTCTGGCCGCGCTCGAAAACACCGGGCTGTTGGCCGTGGCTTAAAGGAGAAATCATGGCAGAAAAGAAAACGCTCTCGAAGGTCGAGACCTACGCGCTCCTTGCTGGCCGGGAAAAGATCGCCATCGCCGAAGCGGAAATGCGCGCGCTAATCGACGACGTCGCCGCCGCTCACGGCGTCAACGCAAAGAAAGACGGCGATCGCTGGCAGTTCACGCCGGACTTTTCCGCGATGGTTCTCGCCCCGCCCGCACCCAAACCGGGGTCCGAAAACAATCCGGGGAAGAAAAACCGATGACCGCCAACCTCAAAAAATATTTCGCCGTCGCCGCCCTGGTCCTCCTGGCCGCCGGCCTCATCGGATCATCCTCGTGTGGCGGCCGAGAGACGATCAAGATCGACATCTGCAAAGTGTCGAGCCTGCTCCCGTCCGAGAACTGCAAGGCGACGGAGGAGAGGGAATATTACAAAGACCCGCTTCCGGGCGATGCCTATAAGCGGCCGACGACGACCTGCGACGTCTGCAAGCCCGACGATCCCCCGGATCCGCCGATCGAATACGTCACGGTCGATATCTGCAAAGTATCGAGCCTCCTCCCTGGCGAGAACTGCCTGGCGACCGTTTCCAAGACCTACGTCAAGGGCCAGCAGCCGACGAAGCTCTGCGACGTCTGCCAGGCCCCGATCGTCTACCCCGCGAAATCGAAGCGGCCGTTTTGGGTTTTCGTTCCCGAGCTGCTGACCGCCAACGGCGACCGCCCGGCGTTCCTTGAGCGGATCCGGAAAGAAGGGGCGTGGGGAGTCCGGATCTTCCTGCTTCAGTCATGGTCGACCCGTGTCCTCTATCCCTATTTGCAAGCCGTCTACAATGGGATCCCCGTCACGCTCCAGGTAAAGAAGGAGGGCTGGTCCTCGATCGTCCGTGACCTGACGAAATGGAACGCGGAATATTTTACCGCGCTCGAAATCCTGTTGAAGGAATTGGAGCAGCACGATCTCGGTCTGATTGCCACGCTCACGGACGATTGCTCCATCCGAAACGACCGCGTCCAGCGTCATAATTACCCGTTCATGGGATCGATCCAGACGCTCTCGGCCG
>JALOAP010000237.1 GCA_023228745.1 Dehalococcoidia bacterium
CCACCTCTCCGAGCGGCTCTACCGTGGTGCACACTTCGATGCGCTGACGCTCTGGATGGCCCGTCCAACGGCCGCACGCGGCGAGACATCCGCAGGCATCCGCCACGTCGGGGCCATCACCGCCGCGCGCGTGTCCGCTGTCGGCGAGCACGCGGCAGTCACGGTTACGGTGCTCGCTGGCACCGTCGCTCTTATCGCGGCGTCCCATGCTGGTGGGTCGTCAATTCTCACGGAAGCCGACGCTGCCCGCGATGCCCTCCTTGCTGGAGCCACCCTGTCCGCCATCGCTGGCATCTTCGCCTTCCGCGCCTTCTGGGCCCCCGGAGCGAGCAACACCCGCTCGCTGGACGATGCGGCGGGCAGGTTCCTTTGGGCTGGCTCAGCGTTCCTCGCCGCTGGCCTTGCCCTCGACTACGGCCTTGGGGTGCACCGTGCTGTCTTCGGCTTCACCGCCACCCACGTCAACATCTTTCCAATGGTCACCGATCCCTCCGAGCACCTCATCACCATTTGCTACGTCGTGCTCGCGCTCACGCTGGCCGTCATATTCCGAAACGAGTTCCGCGCAACGCGGGCGTCGTCGACCTACCTTGTGTTCGCCTCGCTCGCGGGTACGTTGCTCGTCGCCACGTCCCTCGCCGAACCATTCGAGGCCGCTCTTCCGGCTGCACAGGTTGGGACCGGTATGTTCGCCGCCCTCGCCTTCGGCACGCGCTTCGCTGAGGTTACCACCCGCCGGGAGATGTCCACCTGCCATGGCGAAAGCTGCCTCGTTCCGACGCGGCTCTGAAGCCTGTTCCCCCACTGGCGGCCGTCCGGTCGAGAAACCTTCGACCGGAGGGCCTACTCGTGCCCCTCACGATCTGGCACGATCCCTGTCGGAGGTGAACTCGTGAACGACGTACGCAGTGGTGACCTTGGCCTTTCCCTGCCCCTCGGGAGCGATGTCGATCCCCGTGTAGCTGCTCTCCTTGCCGAGTTCGAACGGCGTCGCGCCGACCGCGACGCCGACCCGGAGATGTACCTCCAGCACCTGGCCGACCTGCGCGACCAGATAGCCCAGGAAGAGCCACAGAAGCTCGAATCCCTCGCTGTGCTCGATGAGGTGCTGAGCCGGTTCGACAAGGGCCTCGGCACCACCATGTAACAGCTGAGCCCCGCTTAGCCGTGTGCCGTCTGCTCGATGGCGTCGTGCAGCAGGCAGTCCCCGAGCGCCGCGTCGGTGACTTCGCGTGCGTTGACCCAGCCTTCCGCTGGCGCGCTCACGCGATACCAGCCCTCGCCGCGCTCTCCTCCTGCCCCGAACCCACCGGCCACCGTGATCAGGAATTCCTCAGCCGTGAGGCTCGCCTGCTTCTCGAGCACCATGGTGGCGTCCGCGTCACTCGACGGCTGCGGCCGAACCGTTGTTGCTTCGCCCAGCCCACAGGCAAGCAGCTCCCCGGGCACCGATTGCAACACATACGACTGCTGCTGCGTGCCGAACCAGTACTGCCACGCGCCCGTCGCATCGCGGCCCATGAAGAACGAGAAGGGGCCACCATTCGGGTCCCCTGCGTCGAACCGCGCGATCCCTGCTTCGACGCTGCCCTCGTCC
Organism: Dehalococcoidia bacterium; assembly: GCA_023228745.1. Lineage (GTDB taxonomy): Bacteria > Chloroflexota > Dehalococcoidia > Tepidiformales > Tepidiformaceae > JALOAP01. The sequence continues at coordinate 1,598 of JALOAP010000237.1, forward strand.
GAAGCAAGCGCGATGCAGATCTGTCCCGCTTCGTTGTCCTCAAGACAGGCATCGCGGCTGAGCGGGCTCAGGTACCGGGCGTCCAGCGCTGCGGTTGCTGCCTCAATGACCGCCGCCACCTCAGTGCCGCTGGCGATGGAAGTCCCGGTGGGCGTCGCGGTCTCAGTTCCCGGGTCTGGCGAAGCCGTCTCTCCGCTACCGTCGGACGTGCTGGTTGGTGTGGCGAGCGGCGTTTCGTCGATGGCTTGTGGGCTGCTGGAGCTGCACCCAACAAGAAGCAGAGCCGCCGCGACAAGCGCGGCGGCTAACTGCAAGGGATGAAGAAGAGTGGCGGGGCTCAACTTCAGTTCCCTGCTATCGAATGAGGTATTCACTCGCCACCCAGCCCGTGGTGCGGCCCTCGATGCGCACTTCCAGCCACGTGTAACCGTCCGCCGAAACTGCACTCTCGTTGAGGATCACTACCTCCGTGCCAGCGGCGAGGCAATCGCGAATTGCCGCCGAGAGGCCTGCACCCGCACGCACCCGCAGGCAGCCCGGGCTATCGTCCGTGCGCGCCCGGCTCGGCGCCGAGGCATCCGCCGCCGGCGCCGAGACTTCGACCGGGTCGGCGGTTTTCGTCAGGTAGTTCGCCGCCACCCAGCCCGTGCCGGAGGGCGTCTCCACCTTCACCCACACAAAGCCGTCAGCGGCCACGGCCTCACTCACGACCTTCACGTTCGTGCCCGTTGGCAGGCAGTCGATGCGCGACGCGCCCAGCGCTGCGTCCGTGCGAAGGTTCAGGCAATCGCCCGTGCCCGCCGACACGACCGCACTCGCACCCGCCGCCCACTCGGCGGTGCTAGTCTCCGGCGCCGGGTCGGGCGTGCTGACCGGGGCACTCCCCGATCCGAGCGGCACGCGATAGATGTGAACCTGCAGGCCGTAGCGGGCGGCTGCGGCGTATGGGTCATAGTTCGGGCGCAGCCGCACCCACTCGTCCCAATTCTGGTTCGAATCGATCGCGTTGAACCGGCCGCCCCCAAGGTTCTCCAGGACGATCGCTGTGTGCAGACCGGGATAGCTCGCCCACGGAGAAGTGTTCGCGTCCGAGGCGATCTGGATGATGTCGCCTTCCTGCGCTTCCGCCGCCGAGACCTCATATGCCCCGGCCTCGAAGAACCCCAGTCGATAGTCGAATCCGATTTGCCGGCCGGTCGCTTCCGCAACCACCTGCTTCATGAACGTCCAGCACTGCCCGCCGTGCGTATTGAGATGCCGCATCGCTGCCGCAGCAATCGGGTGCTGTGGCGCCTGCGCCGAGCTCTCCTGGCTCCCAAGAATGGCAAAGGGCAACACGAGCCCCAACATCAGTACGAGTAACGATCGTCGCGATGCTGCGATGACTCCAGATTCGCGCACAACCACCTCCCACGCGTAATAGCAGCAAATGGAACGTAGGACGCGATTGCGAACTGAACACCGGAGTCCTGCAACCTGATTGCAAATTCCTTGTTAACTCGACAAAAGAACAGGGTTATCGTCAACGCGTGCGCGAGACATCCCCAACGGGCTTTCCCCGATACGGCAGGCATTCTCCGCCTGATAGGAATAGGCAATTTGTAGTATCGTACCGTCAGGTCGCCCGCAAGGCCGCTCTGAGGCGACGAAGGGGATGGATAGTGCGCGACGCACTCAACCTGCTGACTCCCGTAGATGGCCGCCCAACGCCATACCGCGGCGGCTCCGCCGACGTCCCGCGTTCAGTCGAGTACTTCAAGGCCGCGCTACTCTCGGTCGCGGACTCTGTCCCGGGCCGAATGCAGCTCCTCCAGCAGACCGCGCTCGCACTCCTCACGCGTCGCCACCAGCTGCTCATCTCCCGCGCAGGCACCGGTAAGTCGCTCTACGGCGAGTCCGTCTTCGGTCACTTCCAGGGCGACGTCTTCAAGGCCCAGTTCTCCCAGGGCACCCGCCTCGAAACAATCCTCGGCGGCCTCGACCTCAAGCTCTTCCAGGAAGGGAAGCTCTGGCACAACACCACTCGCTCCCTCGTCACCGCCGATTTCGCCTACCTCGACGAGTTCATGAACGCGAGCGACGTGGTGCTCGAAGCCCTTCTTGGCATCCTCAATGAGCGCCGCTTCGTCCAGGGCGAACAGCAGGAGGAGGCACGGCTCCACTCCGCGCTGGCGATGACGAACCACCTCAAGTTCTCCGCCATCTCCGAGCCCGTCCTCGACCGCTTCCTGTTCAAGGCCTCGATAGCGCCCCAGGGCGACGCCCTCAACGACATCCTTATCGATCTCGCGTACGCCCGGCACCACGGCCGTGCCGAGCAACCTGACCATCCGCTGCCGCTCGACATCCTTCGCGAACTGAGCGATATCGTCACCGGTACGCACCCGCAGCGCAGTATCGATGCCTCACACGCCATCCTCTTCCTTAAGAACGAGGTCATCGAAAGCTACACGCACCTCGCCGCCGCGCGTGCCCGTGTCCACCACGACGGCTCCAAAGGCCCGGGTTCCGGCGATGGTTACGTTAGCCCGCGCACCAAGGCCGCCAGCCGCGACGTCCTCAACGCCTCGGCACTCCTCCACCATCGCGCCGAGGTCGATCGCTCCGACCTGCACACCCTCCGCTTCGTCCTCACCACCATCCCGGGCAACGATCGCGCCCAGGGCGATGCAGGCCAGGATATCTTCACCGAAGCGCTCTACTCGACCCTCCGCGCCTTCACCGAAGACGACCTCCAAACCGTGCAGGACCTCACGACCATCGCCCAGACGTTCAGTTGGTTCGTCAACGGGACCCCGCTCGAAGCGCAGCAGGCGCACAGCCGTGTCGTCCGCTTCTTCCTCACGCTCATCGGCAAGACGAACTGGCACGAAGTCACCTACGACACCTTCATCGATGCCCTCCGCGGCCGGGAAATCGCCAACCCGCGCGTCAACGCGCTGCGCGAAAGCATTCTCGAAGACGTGTTGGAGCTCAGCCGCCGTGCCCACTGACGCGACCGCCGGCACGAACGCTGCGTTCGACCACGACCTCGAGCAACTCTATCGCTCGTGGGAAATCCTCGACCTCGTGGGTGAGACGGCTGCGCAACTCCCGCCTGCGTGGCTCGCCATCCTCAACGTCGCGCGGACGCTCCTCTTGGGCAATCCACTTCCCGGGGTCGACTTGCCCGGCTCGCTCATCAGCATGTTGCAGCCCGACCCCGAGGAGACCATTGTCCGCCGCGTCGAACGAAAGCGCCGTGTGGTCCAGCCCCTTACCGGCGACACCCAGGTGCAGCCTCTGCGCGACGTTCACGATCTCGACAACATCGCCCCACCGGATCTGCTGCTCCGCAACCTCTCCCAGCAGCTCTTCGACTACCGTCTCGTGAGCGGCAACGTGGCCGGTGTCTACAACATCGAGCCAGGCCCCGTGACTGAAGAATGGGACGAGATCATCGAAGAGCGGATCCCCGTGCAGACCGTGCGCCAGCGCCGGCGGCAGCGCATCTATGTCCTGTTCGATGTCTCGAACTCCATGCGCGACGCCAACAAGCTCATCTTCGCGAAGGCACTTGTGCTTGCATACCTGGTTACCGCCAGCCGCGAGGGCGCCCGTGTGCACTTCCGCACGTTCGCCAACTCCGTCCATGATCGCACCGATTGCTTCTCGATCGATGCATTTGCCGATGTTGCCCAGCGCATCCTGCGGATTGAGCCCGATGGCTCGACCGATATTCGTGTGGCCCTCGCGGCAGCAATCGGCGACATCAACGCACTCGACGGGGTGGGCCGTGAGCGCGACGCCTTCGCTCGTTCGCCCACGGAACTCCTCCTGATCTCCGACTGCGAGTCGTACTTTGTCCCGCAGATCCCGCGCGGAGTCAGCCTCCACACGGTCCATCTCAAGGCTGGCCAGATGC
>JALOAP010000180.1 GCA_023228745.1 Dehalococcoidia bacterium
ATGGTGGCGCGGCGCTGCGGGAGCTCTGTGCGGAGTGCCTGGGGTCCATCAGGCCACTCCACGCGCCGGCACTCGTCACTCAACTCGAATCACTCCTGGGCGAGGGTGCACCGGTCGAGGATGTGCTGTCCCTGGTGGAAAGGTCGCTTCGCAGCGGCGCCTGGGGTGATGACGCGACCGCTATGGAGGTGGCGCTCACCGGGTTGCAGTTCGCGTTCCCCGTCCTGCGGAAGCGCACGCTGGAACTGCTCGAGCGGAACGACATCGCGCCCACCGAGGAGCCGGAACCGGTGTTCGAAGGCGCCAGGGTTGTCGTTGTGGGGGGCCACCCGGGAATGCGTAAGCACGTCGAGCCCACCCTCAGGGGCTGGCAGGTCGATGTCGATTGGCTGGACGCGGACGCCGCCAGGACCGGCGCCCAGGCGAAGGCGCTCGCATCCGGGAGCGCCGACTTCGTGGTTGTGAACACCTCCTACATCGGCCACGCCGCGAGTGGCCGTGTCCGCGAAGCCGCGGAGGGCGCCGGGACGGTCGTGGTCGAGAACGACGCGACCGGCGTGGGTACCACCTTGCACCGTATCTGGACCAGCCTCCGCGACCTCGGCGAGCGGCCGGCGGCCACGAAACAGCGGAAGACCGATCGCCTGAAGAGGCACGTGCGCCGGTAGGTCAGTCGGCAGGCGGCAGTTGCTAGTCGTCAGTCGCCAATCGTGAATCGCCAATCGTGAATCGCCCAAGTGCGCCGGACCGCGCCCTGCGATACGCTTATGTTTGACCCCAGCTCCCCGTTTCCCGAGGAACCCGTACATGGCGCAACCCCGAACCATTTCGCAGAAAATCTGGGACGATCACCTGGTCCGCTCTGAGCCGGGCAAACCCGATCTTCTCTATATCGACCTCCACCTCGTCCATGAGGTGACGTCGCCCCAGGCCTTTGAGAGCCTTCGCTTGCAGGGCCGCAAGGTCCGGCGGCCCGACCTCACGCTTGCGACCGTGGACCACAACGTGCCGACCGTCGATCGCGACCGGCCGTGGGTCGACCCGCTTTCGGTGCAGCAGGTGGAGACACTGAAGCGGAACACCGAGGAGTTCGGGGTGCCGTATTTTGGCGTGAACGACGTCCGCCAGGGCATCGTGCACGTTATCGGCCCGGAGCAGGGCCTGACGCAGCCGGGCATGACCATCGTCTGCGGCGACAGCCACACGGCCACGCACGGGGCCTTTGGTGCCCTCGCGTTCGGCATCGGTACGTCAGAGGTCGAGCATGTGCTGGCCACGCAGACGCTGCCGCAGGCGAAGCCGAAGACGATGTCCGTCGAGGTCAACGGTGAGCTGCCCGAAGGTGTGACCGCGAAGGACGTGATCCTCGCGATCATTCGCAAGATCGGTGTATCCGGCGGCGTCGGCCACGTAATCGAATACCGTGGCGATGTCATTCGCGCGCTCTCTATGGAGGGCCGCATGACCATCTGCAACATGTCGATCGAAGGCGGCGCCCGGGCCGGGCTCGTCGCGCCGGACGATACGACCTTCGCCTATGTGGAGGGCCGCAACTTCGCGCCGAAGGGAGCTGACTGGGAGAAGGCGCTGGACTACTGGCGCTCGCTGCCGACGGACGAAGGCGCGGAGTTCGACACCTATGTGGAGCTGCGCGGCGAGGAAATTGAGCCGTGTGTGACGTGGGGCACGACGCCCGCACAGAGCGTGCCGGTCTCGGGCCGCGTGCCCGATCCATCGGAGGCATCGTCACCGCAGGCACGGGAGCTGGCCGAGCGCAGCCTCGTCTATATGGACCTTGAGCCCGGCACCCCGATCCAGGAGATCAAGCTGGACCGCATCTTCCTCGGGTCGTGCACGAACTCGCGCATCGAGGACCTGCGGGCCGCGGCGGAGATTGTGAAGGGCCGCAAAGTCGCAAACACGCTGCGTGCCATGGTGGTGCCTGGGTCCGGGCTGGTGAAACTGCAGGCCGAGCAGGAAGGCCTCGACAAGGTCTTCAAGGATGCTGGCTTCGAATGGCGGGACGCTGGCTGTTCGATGTGCCTCGGCATGAACCCGGACATCCTGCTCCCCGGGGAGCGCTGCGCCAGCACTTCGAACCGGAACTTCGAAGGCCGCCAGGGGCGCGGAGGGCGCACGCACCTCGTGAGCCCGCAGATGGCGGCGGCAGCAGCCATCGCCGGGCACTTCGTCGACATCCGAGAGTGGAAGTAGGCTATCGGCCTTTGGCTTTTGGCTGTTGGTAAGCTGGTCGCAACTGCCACCATCGCTCCAACAGCTACCAGCCAATAGCTACGAGCCCCGGAGGGAATCCGATGCAGAAGTTCGAACCCGTGAAGGGCCGCGCGATCCCGCTGAATCGCGCTGATGTGGATACCGACCAGATCATCCCGGCGCAATACCTGAAGCGCATCGAGCGCACGGGCTTCGGTCAATTTGCCTTCGAGCAGTGGCGCAAGGACCCGGACTTCGTGCTCAACAACGAGGCGTACGCCGGGGCGCCTATCCTTATTACCGGCCCGAACTTCGGCTGCGGCTCCTCGCGTGAGCATGCGCCGTGGGCGCTCGAGGACCTCGGCCTGAAGGTCATCATTGCGCCATCGTTCGCCGACATCTTCCGCAACAACTGCGGGAAGATCGGGCTGCTCACCGTCGTCCTGCCACAGGAGGACATCGATCACCTGCTCGCGCGGGCGGAGGAGCTGCCTTCGAGCGAGATCGTGGTGGACCTGGAGTCGCAGACCGTGGCCACGGCCGATGGCACCTTTGTCCGCAACTTCGACATCGACCCGAACGTGAAGCACAACCTGCTGAACGGGCTCGACGATATCGGCATCACGCTGCAGGACCAGCACAAGATCGCGGAGTTCGAGCAGCGCCGCCTCCCCTACTATCCCAGCACCGCAGCGGCGACAGCGTGAGCGAGGAGCGCCGGCGCGGTTCGTTCGGCGCCGTGGTGACGAACTGGCGCACCTACGATGCGACGTTCGCGACCAAGCTGCGCCTGCTCCTGCGGAACAACTGGACGAAGGTGCGCACGCGCAGCGACTGCTGCGGCAATTTTGGCGAGCCCGGTTGCTGACAGGTCCCGGAAGAGCCCGGTCCGGGCTCTGAACAGGAGTAGCCGGCTACTGCAAGACGGCGTCGTTCAGCGGTTCGCGCGGGACGTCTTCGTCATCGTTCACCATGTGGTGCGCGAGCGGCCCCCAGCTTTGGAAGATCACGGACTGGGCTTCGCCCGGCACGTTGCAGGCCTGCATGGCGCCGCGCATGTGGCGCAGCCACTTGCCGGCGGCGAGCTTATCGATGACGAAGGGGAAGTGGCGCCGCCGTAGCCGCGGGTGGCCGTAGCGTTCGCTGTAGCGCGGCCCGCCGCCGGTCCACTGCTCCATGAACAGCTTGAGCTTGCCCGGCTCCAGGTCCTGCGGGTAAATCGGCCGCATGTGCGAGTCTTGTTCGACCCGCGAATAGAACTCCTCGACGATCTTGTCGATACCTTCGCGCCCGCCCAGCGCTTCAAATAGTGTCATCCCACCCATGGCCCCAGTATTGGCGACCACGCCGCCGAGGGCGAACTGCGCACTTTCCCTGCAGGCCGCGACGGCCTGCTACCGCGTGCCGGGTTCGAGGCGGCGTTCGCCCCCGCCATCGGAGCCGCCCGAGCCGCGTTCGACCACGTCGTCGAAGAGCGCGCGGAAGTTGACCATTGCCTGGCGGAGCTCTTCCGTGGTTGCCGCGCCGGTGTCGTTCTTTACGGCGATGCCGTGCGCTTCGCGGTAGTTCGAAACGACTTCCGGGTGGTCCACGGAGATATCGGCGGAGTGCTGTTCGAAGTCTCCGACGGGGTAGCCGCGGAGTTCCATCGCCTCGTTGATGAGCCGATCGGCGTCGTGGATCGCGGCGCGGGGGTCGTCGACAAAGCGGGCCTGGGCCGACTCCCAGGCGGAGCTGAGGCGGGTACGCTGTCCATCCGAAAGCGGGCGGATATCGAGCCGTTCGACCCGCTCCTTTCGCGCGTCGAGCTGTTTTTCCGCACGGGAACGGTCGCCGTAGTCGGCGACGGCCTGGTCGTATTCGGAGCCGAAGCGGCTCTGGAGTGCGCTGCTGTGGCGGCGGCGCGACGCGAGGTAGGCGATGCCGATGATGATGATGGCGGCGATGAGCACCGCGACGATGAGGATCCATACCCAGGTGTCCATCTGAGGCCTCCTTTCAGATGGCGAGCAACCGGCGGAAGAAGGCGCGGTATTGTTGCATCGCCTGGCGCAAGTCTTCGGTGGAGGCGTCACCGCCGCGGTCCCACTGCTCTTCGAGGCGGCGGCGCGCTGAAAGGAACTGGTTGCTGAGCTGCTGCATCGTGTCGGAGACGAGCCGGTCGGCCTGGGTGACGGCGCGGCGTGGGTCGTCGATGAACACGCGCTGGATCTCCTCCCAGCGGTCGCTCATCTCGTTCGTATCGTCGCGTGAAAAGAGCTCAAGGTGCTCTTCGCGGCCGGTCTGCGGGAGTTCGGCGTCGTGCACCTCCTGGTGCGCGCCCATGTCTTCGCCGCGGTCTTCATCGTGCTCTTCGGTGCGCGCGCTGCGGACGGCGCCCGGGCGTTCTTGGTTCCGTTCCATGCGTACCTTCGCGGGCGGAGACTTCCAGTCGCCCACGTGCAATCTAGCGATGGACGCTCTCGCAATGACTAACCAGATGGGAAAAGAGGTGTCGCGGTGATTGCAGTGGCTGCGGGTGGGCTGCGCCGTGCCCCGTGCGCCCGCTGCCAGTCCGGTGTGGTTGATTGGGCCGACTACCGGCTACCGGCTACCGGCTACCGGCTACCGATTGCCGCCTGCCGTTTGGCGGCGAGGTGGCGCTCGAGGGCACGGATGTCGGCGTCGGTGGCCCAGCCGCGCCCATCTTGCACGGCCTCGCGCAGGTCAGTGAGGTGGGCAGCCATGGCGGCGGCTTCGAAGAGGGGTTCGAGGGGAAAGCCGCCGGCTTCGGCTTCGTAGCCGCTGCGCCAGGCGCGGGCGAGCAACCCGCGGACTTTGCCGATGATGGGCCGCAGCCGGGTTGGTGGCGCGGGTGCGAGCACCAGGAGGACGTACGTTCGTGCGAGGTCGAGCCGGCGGTCGCCGAGGCGTGCATTCGGGAAATCCACAAGACCCGTAATCCGCCCTCCCTCGACGAGCACATTGAGCGGGTGGTAGTCGAAGTGGCAGAAGGCGTCCTGGCGTAACTCTTTTTCGAGCGCGGCGCGAAGCTGCGCATCGTGGACGGGAGCGAGACGGCGTGAGGGTTCGAACGGCGCGAGGCCAAGTGGCTGGAGCGAGTGGAGCCGCGCCTGCAGCCGCCCGAAGGCGCGCCCGAGCTGCCACGTGCGCCACGGCTGTGCCTGGACGGCGGCGGCCATGGTACGGCCGGGCAACCACTCCTGCACGATGAATGGTGTGGCTTCGAACTCACCCTCGGCTTCGATTGCGGGTGCGGGAAGGCGCGCGAGGTGGGCGGCGCGGAGGGCGTTCGCTTCGTTGGCAGCGACTTCGCGGACATGCTCCGGGTCCTTGGATGTGCGGTGGAGCCGCAGGGCGTGCTCGCGTCCATCGGCAGTACGAAAGCGCCAGATGTAGGTGTCCCAGCCGCCCGTTACGGGTGTGAACTCGCCCGCGGCCTGCCAGCCGATGGTCGCCAGGACATCGCCGGGGTCCGGGGTTTCGGGCATGGGGGGCACTGTAGCGGATCGGACGGTGGGCTGCGCACTCCGGGTGAGGCGCGGTGCGTGGCCCCCGGTGGCATGGGCCGCCATCGGGCTTGCACCACGTGCGGGTTGTGCGTGTGTAAAGTTGGGTTATGCGAGAGAGCGGCTGGTTCCGGTTCGGTGGCGCGGCGCTGGGTGCTATTGCGGGTGCACTCGTTGCGATTGGCGCCGCGACGCTGGTGGGCGTGCCCGGGTACCTCTTCGGGATCCTTGTGCTCGTCCCGGCGGTGATGGTCGTGGCGGCGGCGCCGTGGGGTGGGCGCGATGTGCTTTTCGCGGCGGCAGGCACCTTGCTCGGGCTGCCGCTGGTGTTGATGGTCGTCGCGATGTTCGATGTGGTGTTCGGTGGTGCGAGCCCGGCACTGATCCTGGCGGCGGTTTTCGCCTCGGTGTTCTACTTCACCGGCGTCCCGACGGTTATCGGGCTGCTCGCCTGTATCGTGCTGGCCGGGTTCAACGGACGGAACGGGCACTCCGCCATCCGCACGCGCGCGACCGGAGAGTGACTACACCCGTACCTGCGCGATGACGCCGACCAGCCGGGCGCCGTTAAACTCCTCGATGCGAACATCGAGCACTTCGAACTCGTGCTCCCGGAGCGCCGCTTCCAGCCGCTCGCGCGTTTCGGTGACCTGGCTCGCGAG
>JALOAP010000182.1 GCA_023228745.1 Dehalococcoidia bacterium
TATGGGTCTCAAGCTTGTGACGCAGGCGTGAGACCCATACCCGAAGGTACTGCAGGTCGTCCCGGTATTCCGGCCCCCATACCTTGCTCAAGAGCTCAGCGTTCAAGATGACCTTGCCCGCGTTCGCAGCCAGGTGCTGCAACAGCAGCCACTCGGTTCGCGTCACCGACACCAGCTCGCCGTCGCGCTTCACCAGCCGCCGGGTCAGGTCGATCTCGACGTTCTTTGCGCGCACCACCCGCTCGGTGTCCTGCCCCGTGGTGCGGCGCAGCACCGCGCGGATCCGGGCGCCAAGCTCGTCGAGGCTGAACGGCTTCACGATGTAGTCGTCCGCGCCCAGTTCGAGCCCACGCACCTTATCGGCATCTTTGTCCTTTGCCGTCACGAGGATGATCGGCGTGTTCGAACGCTCGCGGATGCGGCGCATTACCTCGAGCCCGGTGATCTCGGGCATCACGACGTCGAGCAGCACGCAGTCCGGGCGGCGCTCCTCCACGATGCGAAGCGCTTCCTCACCGTTGGATGCGGTCATGACGCGAAAGCCCTGGGCCGTGAGTTCGAGCTTGATCAGCCGAAGGATGCCCGCCTCGTCGTCAACGGCTAACAGGAGGGGTTGTGTACTCATCAGTTTGACTCCTCATACAGTGGCAGGGTGAACCCGACTTCAAGGCCGCCGCGAGTGCGTGGGCGCGCCCACATTCGGCCAGACATGGCTTCGATGAGCCGTTTGCACAGCGCCAGGCCCACGCCGGAGCCGCCCACCAGCTTCGACGTTTTCTCTGAGCGATAGAACCGTTCGAAGATGCGCTCCGCCTCCGCTGGCTCGATGCCCACGCCCCGGTCGAGCACACGGATGGACGCGCTACCGTCCGAGTCGCGTGCAACGTTGATCGTGATCGGGGCGTTGTGCGGGCTGTACTTGTCGGCGTTGCTCAACAGGTTCCGGATGACCTGCTCCAGGTAGGTGGGCTCCGCCGCCAGCGCAGCCAGTCCCGGTTCCACCTCGAGTTCAACCGGCCGATCTGGTCGCCGCTGCTGGAATCCTTCGATGACGCGTTCGAGCAGCCGCTGAGCAAGCACCGGCTCTACAGAGACATCTTCGGTGAACTCGATGTGGGCCATCGCAAGCAGGTTTTCCACCATCCGGAACAGCCGGTCGGACTCCTGCTCGATGTCGTTGATGATCGATCCTCGGGTCGCTTCGTCGAGCTGTGCCCCTCGCGCTCGCAAGATCCGGGCGCCGCCATTGATGACCGTGAGCGGCGTCCGAAGCTCGTGCGACATCATGCTGAGGAATTCGTCCTTGGCCTCGTTCGCGCGCCGAAGCTCCATCTCCGTCTGCTGCATGTCGGTGTAGAGCCGTGCGTTGTCGATGAAGAGCGCCGAGCGTAGCGCGATATCCTCCGCGAGCGCGAGGTCGGCGCGGGAATAGCGCCGATCACCGCCCGCAAGGACAAACGTGAGGGCGCCGAGGACTCGCCCGCGCGCCTTCAGCGGCACATACATCAATGACCGCGCCTTGATCTGGCGATGCGCCTCCAGGTCGTCCTTGTTCACGGCGAGCAGTTCGAGCGTCTGTTCCGTGACTTCCTCGTAGAGCTGCGCTTCGCCCGTTCGCACCACATCGATGATGCGCTTCGGCGGGGGCTGGCCCTCCCGGAAGGTCGCCGTCGCGATTGCCTGTGCCAGTGGCAGTTGCTCTTCGTCGCGAGCTTCGATCGCCGCACGCCGGACCTTCCCGTCGCTTTCAACAACGTCGACCCAGCAGAAATCCGCAAAGTTCGGGATAGGAAGCCGCGCGAGGCTCCGCATCGCGTCTTCGTATTCCAGCGAGGCGCCGAGCTGGGCGCCCACATCGGCGATGATGCGGAGCGACTCGTTCGCGCGCAGGAGCTGCGCCTCGATGCGCTGCGAGTCCATGAACAGCCGGCTGTTTGCGACGACGAGCCCCGCGCGGTGTCCCAACTGCTTCGCCACCGCGAAGTCCACCTCGTCGTATTGCCGGGTTCCCTCGCTCAGCACGAAGCCGATTGCGCCCAAAATCCGGCCATGCGCCGTCAGCGGCACCGCCATCAAGGAATGGAAGCCAAATCGCTTCAGCTCCGTGAAGTGCTCCTCGTTGCGGGCCGCACGCGCCAGCAGCTCGTCGCTAATCTCTGGCACGAGAATCGGCTCCCCGCTGCGCAGGCGACGGGCAAAGCGCGTCGGCGGACGCGTCGTGTCTGAGTAGCGGGCCTGCATTTCCCGGGCGAACTCGACCATCGCCGGGTCTTTGTGCGCGATAACCACGTGCCGCACACTACCGTCCGCCTCCACGACGTCCACGGCACACCAGTCCGCAAAGCGGGGCACGATGAGCCGCGCGAGGTTCGCAAGCGTTTCGTCGAAGTCGAGCGAGGCCGCCAACTGTGTCCCCGCGTCTGCGAGGAGCTGCAATGCATCGTTCGCCCGCTGCTGGTCAGCGAAAAGCCGCGCGTTGTCCATCGCCAGTGCGGCACGTCTCGCCAGCTCCTCTGCCACCGATGCGTCGTCCTGGTCATACGGGTCTCGTTCGCTCGTCCGCACGCCGACGAGTGCCCCCACGGTGCGTCCGCGTGCCACCAGCGGCACGCCGATCACCGACTGCACGTCCAGCTCCTCCAGCAGCGCGAGGTGCTCCGGCGAAAGCGAAAGCTGCTTGAGCACCTCCGCGTCCACGTGCGGCGCGATCCGGGTGACCCCGTGCTCCAGGATCTCTGCGACCGGATGGCTACTGTTGAGCTGCCGCGCTTCCAGCTCGGCTAAGTGCTGCAAGACTTCGAGCTTCGATGGGTCCCGGTGTGCAGACGCCACGCGCTGAAGGCGCCCATCCGCCGCCCGGACCACGATGCTGCACCAGTCCGCGAACGCTGGCACTGTGATCTCGACCAGCCGTGCCGGTGTCTCGCGGTAGTCCAGTGATGTTGTGAGGGTCGCTCCCGCGTCGGAGAGGATCTGCAGGTGCTGCTCTGCGTGCTTGCGCTTGCTGATGTCAATACTGAGGCCCACGAACCCGGCTGAGCCAAACTCGTCCCGGTCCAGTGGGCGTGCGCGTGCCAGCATCCAGCAGTATTCCCCGGTGTGCTTGCGCAGCCGGTATTCGAGTTCGAACGGCTCCTGACGGTCGAACGCCTGGTGATACAACGCCAGGTAGCGCTCCCGGTCGGCCGGATGGACGAGTTCGAGCCACCCGAAGCCGGCGTCTTGTTCCAATGTTCGCCCGGTGAACTCCAGCCAGGTGCGGTTGAACCAGGTGCGGCCCCGGCTCGCGTCGGCGATCCAGATGAACACCGGCACCGAGTTGGCCATCGACCGGAAACGCGCTTCGCTCTCACGCAGGGCCGCCTCGATTGCCTTCTGGTTCGTAATGTCGAGCCCGACGCCAATGATGCGGTACGGCCTGCCCTGCTCGTCGAACAGCGCGCGGCCGTGTCCCGAGAGCCAATGCACCGAGCCATCCCGGTGGCGCACGCGGAACTCGACCATGAACTCGCCGTCCTCGGACGCCTTCTCGATCGCACTTTGGAGCCGCTGGCGATCATCCGGCAGGACCCGCTCGAGGAACCCATCGAACGTGCCGTCGAAGGTGCCAGGCTCGAATCCGTGCATCTTCTCGAGTTCCGGGGACCAGCGTACGTTTCCGCCCACGATGTCCCAGTCCCAGGTGCCCATGCCAGCCGCGGCCTGGGCGAGCCTGCGCTCCTCGTTGACTCGAACCGCTTCGTCCGTTGGCGGGCCTCCTATGTTGCCTTGCCAGCGGGGGCCAGAGCTGCTCTCGGCGTCCGTTGCACCCGAGGCTGTGAGCAAGCCATCAACCTCACTCATGAACGCACCCAGGCGCTGGCCAGGTCATTCGAACGGCCTGGCTGGCGCGATCCCCCGGGATAGATGCGTTCAGCCGCCCCGTCCACGCCCACAGTCTGCATGCTCGTAGGCGTGAGAGGGCTCGGATCGGGCACTCGGTTCTCCTCGTTGTCGAACTGGGGTTGCGATGCGCACGCTGGAACCAACGTCCTCGTTATGGCCCTGCAAGCGAACCTTAGCCCCACGCGCTTTAGGCGCGATAACCCTCCCCATCACCAACATTTCGAACCCGTAACAGGGGGCCGGCCCCGCGGCGACCTGAACCCCCGCACACCTTCTGAGGCGGCTTCGCGCTTGGCTGCATCCCCCGCCTGATGCCGTAGCGCGATCCGCATCGCCTGCCTTTCGTTGCTACCGGTTCACGCCAGCGCCGCCGGCGATTGGCTGCTGTCCACCGGCACCGCGATGATGCTGGGTACGTCGAGCTCAAGCGCCCGCCGTAGCGTCGGTTGGAGGTCTGCCACGTCGTCGATAGCGAACCCCGGCAAGCCAAAACTGGCGGCGTACGCCACGAAGTCCGGGTTTTCGAACGTCACCCCAAACGTCCGCCCGAACGTGCGCTTCTGATTCAGCTCGATGACTCCATACCGCTCGTCGACAGTGATGATCACGACGAACGGTGTGCCGATGCGCTTCGCCGTTTCCAGCTCCTGGGAGTTCATCATGAACCCGCCGTCGCCTGTAACAGCCACAACTTTTCGGCCGGGGTGGACCAGTTTCGCCGCCAGCGCTCCCGGGACGGCCAGCCCCATCGACGCGAGTCCGTTCGGGATTACGACTGTGTTCGGCCGCGCTGCCCGGAACTGCGTCGCCACCCAGAGCTTGTGCACGCCGACATCGCTGATGACGATGTCCTCGTCCCCGAGTACGCCCCGCAGCTCCCGCATGAGGCGGGGCGGGTGTACGGGAAACGAGGCACTCTGAGCCTCTTCACCCGGCTGCCGGCGGAACCGCTGCCAATCCCAGTCGGGTGCCTTCCTTTCGTAGGCGTCGGTCAGCGCCTTCAGGCTGTCACCGATCTCCCCCACCACCTCCGTCGCCGGGACGTAGTTCTGGTCGAGCTCGGCGGCGGTGCTGTCGATATGGATGATGGTGTGTGAGCGTTCGCCATTCCAGACCGCCGGCTCCCACTCGACGAGGTCGTAACCTACGGCCAACACAAGGTCTGCCTCTGCCAGGACGCCCAGCGGTGCGTCCGGGGAGCGCAAACCCATCGGCGGGAGCGCCAGCGGATCGCGGTAATCCAGCGCTCCCTTACCCATGAACGTAGTGACGACCGGGATGTTGAAGCGCCGCGCAAACGACGCCAGGCTCTCCGCCGCCTGGCGCCGGATGACGCCGTTCCCGGCGAGGATGAGGGGGCGCTCCGCCAGGCCGATGAGTTCGATCGTCCGGGCGATGCTCTCTGGCCGCGCGACGGGATACGTCGTCCGCCGGATCTCTATCGGCTCCTCGTCCACCCCCATGCCGGCGACGTCCTCCGGCAGCTCGATGTGGGTTGCCCCCGGCTTTTCGAGCCGAGCCAGGCGGAACGCCTTCCGCACAATCTCCGGTACCGTCTCGGGCAGTTCGACCCGTGCGTTCCATTTCGTGATTGGCTTGAACAGCGCCATCACGTCGAGGTACTGGTGTGACTCCTTGAAGATGCGGTCTAGCCCTGCCTGGCCAGTGATTGCGACCAGCGGCGCCCGGTCCAGGTGTGCGTCCGCTACGCCCGTTATCAGGTTCGTCGCGCCCGGCCCGAGAGTCGCCAGGCAGGTGCCCGGGTAGGTGCTCAGCCGCCCATAGACGTTCGCCATGAATGCTGCGCCCTGCTCGTGCCGCGTCGTGATGAACTGGATCCTCGAGCTCTCCGAAAGCGCGTCGAGGAAGGCAAGGTTCTCCTCACCCGGGACGCCGAAGATGTACTCGACGCCTTCGTTCTCCAGGCATCGCACGAAGAGTTTGCTCGCGTTCACTCAATCCGCCTTCCCGCCGCTCCCGCCCGCGGGAGCAGACCTCGGCGCCGCCGGAGGAGCGGCGCGGTCGTCCTGTCCTTCACCCGCTGGGCGAGTGGAATGAGGGCATCACTCAGCCATTGGCGGTGCAGCAGCGCCGCGCACAGGCCCGATCCAGACCGTCTTCACGTTCACAAATTCGCGGATTCCGTATTCGCTCAGCTCCCGGCCATAGCCACTCCGCTTAATCCCGCCGAATGGCAGCCGCGGGTCCGAGGCCACCATCCCATTGATGAAGACCGACCCGGCCTCGATTTCCCGCGCCCAGCGCTGGCCAGCCTCGAGATCCCGCGTCCAGAGCGACGAACCCAACCCGTATTGCGACTGGTTCGCGAGTGCCACCGCCTCTGCTGCGTCCTTCGCTCGAACGACGGCTGCGACGGGACCAAAGGTCTCCTCCGCGAATACCGGCATCTCCGGCGTTACGCCAGTAACGACCGTCGGGGCGTAGTAATAGCCCTGGCCCTCGATTCGCTTGCCTCCCGCTGCCACC
>JALOAP010000181.1 GCA_023228745.1 Dehalococcoidia bacterium
GACACCACTGATGTCACTGGAACCGATACTACTGACATGATGGAGTCCCCACACCTAATACTATATGGATTATATACCGCAGCCGCATCTAATGGTATTTTCAGTGTTGATTTTATCTTCATTAGGCAATACGCCGCCACCGAACCCACTCACGGTGCATGGGGTAGTGAAGAGGCGCTATACGAAATAACTGCTGACTTCTCCGGTGTGCCAACATCCGGCATCGTTCCATTGACCGTCTATTTCACCGACAACTCATCATCAACCGGCGACCTGACTGTAACAATCGACACATGGAGTTGGGATTTCGGTGATGAATCACCAGCGTCCACCGACCAGAACCCTGCACACCATTACACCACCAGCGGCACATATACCGTTGCACTTACGGCATCCAACGCGACGTATGGCACAACCGACACCGAAACCAAGACCGATTACATCACCGTCAACATCGACAGTGCAGCACCGACCGCCGACTTCGTTGCCACACCGTTGTGCGAGGATGTTGGCGACCCGATATACTTCATCGACTATTCCACCGGCGGCGGGCTATACGCATGGAACTGGTCGTTCGGTGATGGGAACTACTCCGAACTCCGCAACCCGACACACACCTACGTATCGAACGGCACCTACGACATATCGTTGACCGTCTGGGGCGCGAACGGCACCGACACGTTGACCAAGACCGGATACATCACCATCCCGTGCGGTGCGCCGACACCGACGCCAACCGTGACACCCACGCCGACGGGCACCATTCCGGTGCAGGGCGACGTTGATACCGGCAGGATATCGCCGCTTGGGTTCGTGATGCTTGCGTTCATCAACCTCGGTCTTGTGCTGCACACGTTCGTCAACAACGAGTCGCGCAACTACCTGCACGTGTTCACGGGCATCGTTGCGGTGATCGTGTCGTTCATGCTCGGCACGTTCCTGATCACCGGGTTCGTGCAGGAAGACTTCGTGGTGACTGCCGCCGAAGTGACAGTCAACTCGTCGGTGCTGTCCACCTACCAGGTCGAACAGGTGAGTATCATTGACGCCAGTGTCGGGTACTATTTCGTCTTCATCGGTATCCTGATGGCGCTGATCGTCATCCTGTCGGTAATTGAGATCATACGAGAAATCCAGGAGGGATAATTACACTATGAGAAAATCAGGGTTCATGCCGCTCGTCATGATAGCGGTGCTCGTGCTGTTTCTTGTCATCGCCGTGGCGTTCTCTGGGCTGATGTTCGGCAACCTCGAATCGGAGGTGAACACCACCAGCCTCGACAACGAGACGCTGGCACAGTACGAGAACAGCACGGCCATGGTCCAGGCGGGTATCACCGTGCTCGACGTCGGTATGTGGATACTCGTCGCCGGTCTGTTGGTGTTCGGTGCCATATTCCTGTTCAAATGCATCATCTAAAAAACCAACCATTTTCCAACAGGTTTATCGGCACGAGAACGGCGCCAATTCACAATCGGTGTGTAATCCGTCGTGCCAGTTCCGGCACAACTGATACAATATGTGTATCGCACCGTATATCCTTATATAGTTGTTACAATACAGTATCTATCAGGAGGTGACACGAACTAATATATATCGTGTAAAATTATGGCACGTGGAGGTGGAGGCTTTGGTCTCGCCGCTCTTGGCGGTGTGGCTATTGCCGTACTGATTGTGGCGATTGTTTTCGCCCTTGCCCCGACCATCGGAGGCACAATCGAGGATTCCATGCCGACGCTTGATGCGGACAGCGAATGGAACTCCTCGTATAACACCGACCTCAAGACCGGCGCCGACGTGTGGGAGGATCTGTCACCCTTCGTGATCGTCGTGGCGTTCGTCATGATGGCCGGAGTCGTATTCCTCGTACTGAGAGGGGTCCTGTGATAACTGTCGGCTGCAACGGCCTGCAATATACCTGTAACCCGGCAGACCCAACCCCTGCCGGGTTTACAAACCCGAACAACCTCAACACAACTCTTTTCTGTGGTTTTTTATGAACGGCACCGACACCGAACCCGAATACGAAGACCAGTACCCCGAGCCGGACTACAATACCGCGTCGCCCGACCAATCGTTCTTAAACGAGGCGTTCATCAACAAGGCCCGGCTTATTGAATCGGACATCAAGCCGCAGAGTATCAAGTGGGTCGACATGCAGGGACTCTCAAAAGGTGCGATTGAGTCCTGGAAGAAAGTGTGGTTCTCTGTCTACGACAGGAGCAAGATGCTCGCCATCACCAAGGAGAGCCAGTATTCACAGGCGGAAAGCGTGCTCGACCTCCGTATCATCTTTAACGAGATGAAACTGCAGCACGAGACGTTTGATATGGACAACCCAGTCCTGCTCACAATCAAGACAACAACGCTCTGGGATTTCCGTCACCTGATCACACGGTCGGACGACGGATACGAGATCGAGCGCCAGCACAAGTTTACTACCAGCACAGAGGCGAGCTCGACACAGAAGATCATCGACGCCAGACAATCGCAGGGTAAAAAGCGGTTCTTTGGGTTGGTGTGAGGCAAAATAAGAGGAGGACTATATAATATGGCATTACCCCAAATCCCAATCGGCCTGGAGCTGATCGTCGCCGTTCCCGGCGTGTTTATACTTTTGCTGGTGTTCCTGGTCTGGTTCATACTCGACCTGAAGAAACTCGCACCGGAGGCGTTCGTGTTCCGAAAATGCCGGAAGAAAGACCTGGCGGCACTCGAGGTGGAGGACATCGGGTCGGGCCATTGCCGACTGATCGTCGGCGAGAAGGACAAGAACGGCGACCCGATATTCCGGCACCCGGACGACCCGACACAGCTTGTCGTCGACCCGACATACCTGCACAACACCAAACCCCGGTATTGGGGCAACGGCCTGTCGATCTGGCATTACGCATCGTCACAGTGGCAACCGATGACCACCATCAACGCCCTGGGCCTCAACACCTGCAAGAAGGTCGCAAAACAATATTTCCCTGAATTACTGTTCATGACCGACCGCGACCTCATGACGTTTGCCAAGATGCGGCGAGACCATCTGAAACACAATGTCAATGCGGTGATCCATAAGTATCAGCCTGAATGGGACGACGACGAGAACACACCTATCACGCACGACGAGGTGTATAATGCTGTGATCGAGTATCAGGAAGCGTTGAAGAAGAAAACGATTGATACCGGCATTGTGGCATGGGACGCCGCCTTCGCCATGAACCCGATCACGCACCTCGTCCAGGACCTCGCCGAGATCAAAGTGTTGATCGAGATGAAGGTCAGATCTGAATTTGAGAAGAAACTCCAGTGGATGCAATACGGGATGATCATCGCCGGCATTATCGGTGTGACGGGTATTGTAATCATTGGAATGATGGTATTCGCGTAAATTGGAGGTATGTATCATGAAGATGTCAACCAAAGAGTTTATCGAGATGATCGCGACACCAGGGAGTCTCTTATCGCTGGTGTTCCTTGGACTGTTCATTTGGATCCTGAATAAGATGTCTAACGCTACCGGCATCGACGCCGGTATCCAGATGATCGGAGTATTCGTCGCCGGCGGGCTGGCGGTGTTGTTTGGGGTGCTGTGGTTCATCACAATGGACCTGCAGGCATTGAAGATCCGAATCAACGAATTGAAAAAGACGGTATGACCAACGGCGGCGGGATTGTCCAGCAACAGGACCACCAGGCGTATCGGCGGGATATAGACGACCTGTTCTCGATCACGTCGGGGCACCTGTCGAAACTGATGGGTATGCTGCAGTTCAAACAGACCGTGGCAAAACCACTATTCATACCGTTTTACGAGACGTTTTATGACCTGTTCACCCAAACATCGAAATCGAAGCACATGCAGGAGAATAAAGACCTGATAGACGAGGTTAAAGAATGGTTGGACTATCGCAACCCAATCGACGCCGAACGTGTAGAGAAAGGCGCTGAATTGTTTGCGAGGTGGGCCACCGAGATGGAACGGAAGGGGATACACACCTATGGCAGATGAAGAGATTTCCACTATATCGTTCGACCGGCCGAAACGCGGGTCCAAGGACGGATACCTGCAACTGTTCTTTATCCAGATGCGGGAGTATGGCAAGATGATATCCGACCCGAACGCCTCGCCGACCGACAAACGCCTGATCACGTTCACGATGTTCCTTATCTCGCATATCACCGACGACAACATCCGGCAGGAAGTCAGAGAAATATATTTGAGCAAGCTCGACGAAATTGCCAACATGCAGCTTGACAACGAAGCGAAGTCGTCGGAGGTTGTCGCCGCGTCGATGGGGATTGTGGGCGACGTCGTGGCGTTCTTCGACGAGTTTATGGGTATCACGCACAGGCTCGAAATCGGGGTGGTGTCATGACACGATCCGTCGCCCGGGGGTTCGACAAAACGCAGGGACGTCACAGTAAGAAGTTCGACAACATCGCACAGCTTTTTGCCGAGACTGTGACCGGCGAATACAACCAAGACATCTCGTTTTTGATGGTCGGCAAAAAAGGTACCGGGAAATCCTATTGCCAGCTCTCGCTCGCGTACCATACCGCCTGCCACATCGCCGAGATCGTCGGCGGGCACTGGTCGGATTATTTCGATATGGACGCCTGTGTCGCCATCGTCGACCCGGATCGGGCTAACGAGATAATGGGATACCAGGAACGGTATGCCGTCAAGATATACGATGATATCGGTGTCGGGTGGGGCGCCCGTGACTGGCAGAAGGAGGAGAACAAGGCAAAGAACGATGTGTTCCAGATCAACCGGGTCGACAACCAGGTGCAGATGTTCTCCGTGCCTAACCAGTTCCTGCTCGACAAGGTGCCCCGGTCGCTGGTGTCGCACTATGCCGAGACATACCAGCAATACTTCAAGCAAGGGTTCGTTACCATCAAGATGTTCGAGCCGCAAACCTTGTTCCGTGAAGGCAAGATCATCCAGCCGTACCTATATATCAACCGCCGGCAGTTCGTGTTGTATGCCATCCAGAAACCGCCGTCCGAGATATCGAAGAGGTATAACCAGATGCGGTTGGAAGTGACGAGAAAGATCGTGCAGATGCGGAAAGAGCGGATCGAGGAGAAGTCACTGAAAGAGACAAAACCGAAGATACACCCCCGCACAAAAGAAGCTATTGAACGGGCTAAGCCTATTGTGAAACTCGCAGATCAGATACACTTGAAAGGACAAAAACCACTGGATGCACTTATCGAGGCGGGAGAATCGCAGGGGATAAGTCCCAACACAACAAAATACTGGGTAAAACGAGGAATAACAAAATCGCTTGGATATACCATATGATCCACAACAACGACGAGCAACCACTGTTACTTTATTATGTTATATCATAAGCAATTTTCAAATTTTGATTATTTTTCCGCCGGTGCATAACATAGCATAACCTATATATACTTCACATCAAAGTAGTAATCATATGTCAAACGTGGACCACGAGGATGCAATTGCATACGGGTGGTACATGATACTCTTGATCATCATCGCCGGGGCCGTGGTGTATGCCGGTATGTCCGTGATGATGAACGGTTTTATCGACTTCTCGAACGATCGGATCGCCGACGGCGACCTGTCGCCACAGACGGTCGGTGCGATGAAATGGAACCTGGGAGCATACGCCTGGGCACCGGTGATCGCGTTGGTAGTATATGTACTGTGGTCGGTCGTCCGGGCCATCGAGCAGAAGAGGTTAGGGTCATGAGTTACGATTTTCCGGTATACTTCGCCATCCCGCTGGCACTGGCCGGTGCGGTCGCCGGCGGGTTGGCTGCCGGTGCGTTGGTGAAACTGGTGTTCAAGGTGGTCGGCCATGACGGGTATTCCGCCGAGGCGACCAACGACCGACGGACACGCAAGTACATGGAGAGGTTGCGACGATGAAGAAGAAGAAAACCGATCTACACGATAAATATGCACGGGCAATTATGCGGCAAGCAAACAAAGAGTCCCGTGTAGAATTGAAACACAGTCAAAAGAAAAAGAAAGCATCAGCCGTGAAGAAACAGCACCAACACAATTCCAAGAAATACAAAAATATGTATGGTGTCACTCAATCAGGAAAATCAAATATATTACTCGATGAAAGCCGAACCGCCAAACCACCAGGCCGAAGGAGAAGCAAATCCGGCAATATATATTATGAATACCGTATGAACAGAAGCGACATTCCCGGTGGGCGGGTGTAAAGGATGAGCAACGCCCGGGACGTGTGGGGCGGGTTCCTGATCATGGTAGGGTCCTGCATCTTCGGGTTCCTGCTGTCGCTCGTCGGCGGGTATGTCCTCGACAACTTTTGGGATTCTTACGACGATGCGGGATATGCCGACGAATACGGGGACAACGCCTGGTCGAACGG